>JAZDKP010000038.1:0-3858 GCA_043802925.1 Fibrobacterota bacterium
CAACGAGACCAGTTGATCCATTATCCGCTATTTCTAATAAAGGGATTGTTGAGGAAAAATCGTCGCACCCAACGGAAAACAATTGAACATTGTGTTGAGTCCCGGCTAAGTTTCTCTATATTTGCTTGCGTTATCCCGCTCTATTTTTCGAATCCAGTAATAATCTTGTAAAAGAGATTGAGAAAAAGCGGGTGACATTGTAATTTCTTTCCGCTCATGCTACTTTGACGGGTGGTCTGAGCAGAAAAGGAACCTCACACAATGGCACCCAGGAATAAAATACCCGTCAACAGTTCCGGAAGCAAAGGAAATCTTACTTGTCCCTCCTGTCCCTACTGTGGGTTTTCTCGCTGCTGGAAACACGGCAAGTATTCTCGTAAAGGTTTTCATCATCCACAAGCAGCCCCACCACAAGAACCAGAGGCCGTGCAGCGTTATTTATGCCGGAGCCCTCCTTGCGGCCGTACGTTTTCCGTACTTCCCCAAGAGGTATTGCCTTACTGCCGATTTTATTTGAGTGGTCTATTCAGCATTGCGAAGACATTGGAAGAGGGTTGGTCGGCCTACTGGGTAGCAAAACATCAATGGGCGCTTTCCCTACGGGTTATCCTGCGGGCCTACGCGCTGATTCAGAAGGCAACACTCTGGCTTGAAGGGGTTTGCCGGGAAGCCGATTTAAGCGTTGGCGCCGGTCTGGAGTCGCTTGTCAGTGCGGCGCAAGAGGCATTTTCCTGGTTCGGTTTCACCCGGAGATGGTTCCACGGTCTTTACCCCCGCCGCGCCGGGAAAATCTTCAACCCACATAATTTGGGCATTAAACGGTTTTAGGGAAAGTTTTTAATTTATCTCCAACAGTTTTTAACCATAAACCTGAAGGAGGTAAAGAAATGGCTGACTTTTCGAGACCACCAGTTGACATGGCGCTATGGCGTTACGGGATCATTTCGCCCTTGCTGCACCGACATGAGGATTCTCCGCCGCTATACCGGGAATTATCCACCCTGGCGGAGCGTGTTTACTACACCCCGGACGGGAAAGAAAAAAAGTTCTCCGCCGACACATTGCGTCTTTGGCTTTGGCGATACAAGCGCAGGAATATTGCCGGGTTGCAAAACAAGGTAAGGAAAGACTCAGGCTCTTCCAAGGTGCCCGGTTCCCTGCGAGAGGCATTGTTCTGTTTGCGCCATGAACATCCGCTTTATACCATCAAACGGCTGCTGACAACGCTGTTGGAGAAGGGCTTATGGGACGGACGGAAACCGAGTCGGACGGCCATCTACCGCTTTACCACCGCTGTACGATTGAAACGTAAGACGTCCGATAGTGCATCGGGAAGTGTCCGTCCCTTCGAATATCCACACTTCGGCGATCTCTGGAGCGCCGATTTTCTCCATGGCCCTGTCGTTAAAGAAGGCGTCCATGGCCGGAAATCCTACCTCCATGTCATTATCGATGACGCCACACGCTATGTCGTAGCCGCCACCTTCCATTTAGCCGAAAACACAGAAAGTCTCATCAGTGACTTAATGCTTGCCGTTCGGAGGTTCGGCATTCCCAGGCGATTCTACACGGATAACGGGGCCGCCTTTCGAAGCCATCACCTCCGCCTGGTTGCGGCCAAAATGCGCATCGCACTGCCCCATACGCCTCCGTATAAACCACAGGGACGAGGAAAGATCGAAAGATTCTTTCGTTCTCTGCGGGACGGTTTTCTCACCGGAAGACCTAAGTCATCCCTCCAGAAACTCAATGCCGACTTGGCCGAATGGGTGGCGCTATATCAGCAAACCATCCATTCCTCGCTTGCCATGTCTCCGCTCAACCGCAAACTCGTTGACCAGGGATCACCGCTAGAACAAATCAACCCCACACAAAACATCAACGATCTTTTCCGTATGGAAACTCTCAAAACCGTCCACTCCGACGGCTGCATCTCCATGTGGGGAAAACGGTTTGAAATCCCTGACTCCGTCCCCGGCGAAAATATCCGAATCTATTACCTGCCATGGAACCAGGACTATCTCCTCTGTGGTCCAGATAAAATCATCGCCAAGCCTATTGACCCACTCAAGAACGCTCGCCGCTTCGATAAACCCGTCAGAGGAATAAGAATGGACAACAACAACCCAAAGGAGAAACTGTCATGAACAAGCCTGTTAAAAATCCACACCCCGCATCCGCCACTGAATTCTTCCAGTACCGCTATCCCCCCTTCGCGGACACCTACGAAATCCAGCAACCCTTTCAAAGCCAGGTTGAAACCCTCATTCTATCCCGCTCCATCGCACTTATCCGCCAGGGAAAAAGTCTCGCCATCTACGGCGAGGCCGGCGCGGGAAAGTCCATGCTTCTCAAATCCATCTCCCAAGAACTCGACTCCAAAGCCTACCGCGTTGCCACTATCCCTTATGGTGGACTTAAACCCTCCGCCATCCTCCGCGAACTCTGCGAGGCTTTCGGTATCGATCTTGCCGGAAGAAAAAACCTTCTCCCGAGACTCCAGAAAAACTTCCAACCCAAACCCGACAAACCCTTTCCCGTCCTCATTGTGGATGACGCCCATGCCATGGACAAACAGTCCTTCATCGATCTCTGCTCCCTCCTCCACGACGCCCAATCCAGGACAACTGCCGCCGTCCTCATTCTGGCCGGGCAGCCCGTTCTTAAAAACATGCTCAAACTCGATGTCTATGCCCCGGTTCGCACCAGAATGGCTTGCCGCTTTCTTCTGCCAAATCTCAATAGCGATGAAGCCAAGGAGTTCGTCCGGTTCCGTCTCAGAGTGGCAGAAGCCGCGCCAGACCTCTTTCATGAGCAAGCACTGGAATCCATCGCCACAGACTCCGGCGGAAACAGAAGGACACTCATGAATTTGGCTTCGCTCTGCCTCGAAGAGGCTGCCAGACGCCAGGAGAAAATCGTCACAGTCGATATCGTTAACATGATTACAGCAGAACAAGCAAATTGAAAAATAGTAACGGGGTGTAAGCGACAAATCCTCTTGCACCCCGTTTTGTTTTATGAAATTATCGCGGAATAAATGTGCGTATTAAGCGCGGGATTCAACATTGGCCTGCAGCGCCCGTTGACACACCTCATCTGGATTTACGGTTCTTTCTTCCATTGCGGCCTACCTCCTTGATTATAATAGGCTCTCGTTCTATTGTGCGAACCAATATATTCTGTTATAAGGAATGTATAAGCGAATTATATTGGGAAAAGCAAGAAACAAATTTGCAGGGGGAGTGAAACGCTACGACACTATCATTTCAAACTGTAAAACTACGAACACGGGCCATTAGTTTAATGTCTAGCTTGCTGACGCCGGTTGGGCCCTAAAACCCCTTCATGACTTCAATGTTCAATTTGTTGTTGTCGATGGCCTGCAGGATTTTGACATCATGGCTGACGCTTAAATCGTAACTGCGGATTTCACTGTCGCTTAAAAGCCGGTTGTTTCTGTCGATGATGACGGAAATAGCCGGGCGGGCATATTGGCCCGTATTGGGCCGGATGACTTTTCCGATTTCTCCGGTGGTGAGTTTGACCAGACTGCCCACGGGAAAGAGGGAGGTGTATTCAAGATAATATTTCACGATTTCCGCATTGAAAAACCCCATCTTGACGGCCTTGAGGATGTATTCCATGGCTTTATAAGGCACCAGCGCCGTACGGTAGGGGCGTTCGGCTGTCAGGGATTCGTAGACATCGGCGACAGAAACTATTTTTGCATAATCGTGGATAAGCCGGCCGTTGCGCTGTTTAGGATAGCCTTCGCGGTTTTCCCGTTCGTGGCTTTGATAGCAGATGAATTGGCTGACTTCAGGGATCCCCTTGATTCTCTCGATGAGGTGGATG
>JAZDKP010000039.1:0-17163 GCA_043802925.1 Fibrobacterota bacterium
CCGACGCGCCCTTCATTTCAGTGCCCAAGGTGATTTCGTGAAGGCCGTGGCCGTCATTCCGGCGCGTTACGCGTCGCAGCGGTTTCCAGGCAAGCCGCTCGCGCGCATTGCCGGAAAGCCCATGATCCAACATGTATACGAACGCGCGTCCCGCGTCCGTGAATTCGCGCGTGTGCTTGTGGCCACGGACGACGCCCGCATTGCGGACTGCGTGCGCGGTTTCGGCGGGGAATGCGTCATGACTTCGCCCGTACTCGCGTCCGGCACGGACCGCATGTTTGCCGCGCTCCGGGGGATGTCCTATGACTGGGCCTTTAACGTGCAGGGGGACGAGCCGCTCATGGACCCCGCGGTCCTGCGCGCGTTGCTTCGCCGTGCAGCCCGGGCCCAGACGCCCTGCATCATCACGGCCGCGGATACGCTTCTCCGGCCGCAGGATTTCAACAACCCGAACATCGTGAAGGTGGCGATCTCGGGAGCGGGGCAGGCGCTCTATTTTTCGCGCGCGCCCATCCCTTACCTGGGCCGCGTGGGCCGGGGCGAACCGCACGCCGAACCGCTCCGTCATATCGGACTTTACCTGTTCCATAAAAAGGCGCTCGCCGCGTTTGTCCGCACCCCACCCTCGCTGCTTGAGCGCACG
Organism: Fibrobacterota bacterium; assembly: GCA_043802925.1. Lineage (GTDB taxonomy): Bacteria > Fibrobacterota > OXYB2-FULL-49-7 > OXYB2-FULL-49-7 > JAEUSG01 > JAZDKP01. The sequence goes on from JAZDKP010000039.1 coordinate 644, forward strand.
GAAAAGCTTGAACAGCTCCGCGCCTACGAGGCAGGCATTCCCATCGAGGTGGTGCGCACGCGGTACGCATCCATCAACGTGGACGTTCCTGCGGACATCCGCAGGGTCGAGGCCGCGCTGAAACGGAAAGGGGCCTGATTCACGAATGGGGCCGTTTACGCGCAACGAAGTCCTGATACTGGCCTTTATGGCCTGCTTTGCCGCGGCCGGCGCGGTATTGGGCCGGCTCCGGGGCCCCGTGGATGCGCCCGTCACGGTCCGCGCATCGGCTTTTCCTGTTCACCATGCGCCTGCGGCAGCGCCCGTGCTCGTGTCCGGAACCGGAACAATTTCCGTGCAAGTCGAGAAGAAACTGGAAAACGGCGAGGTAAAAATTAATATTAACAGGGCCGGAGTGGAAAACCTGGCGCGTTTAAAGGGCATCGGACCGGCCCTGGCGTCCCGAATCATTGCGTACCGCAACACCCATGGCGCGTTCAAGTCGGTCTCCGAACTTCAAAATGTCAAAGGCATCGGACCTAAAAAGATGGTCGCTATCCTTCCATTGATTGAACTGTAAACCTATGGCTTCAAAAAAAGACGAAACCATCCTCGGCATCGACCTGTCGGAGCGCTCCCTCAAGCTCTTCCAGCGGAATGCGCATTCCAATGAGGCCGACCTGGTGCACGTGGAGCCCCTGACGCCCTCTGATTTCGAAACCGAGGGTTACCTGACCGGTGTACTCAAACGCCTGCTTTCCATGTATAAGGGACACCTCCGGGCCCGCACCGTGGTGCTGGGGCTGCCGTCCTATATGACCTTCACCCGCGTCCTCGAGGTCGATCCCGGCCTTGAGGACCTGACCGAACAGATTGGCTGGGAAATTGAACAGCAGTCCTTTGGCCGGAGCGGCAGCCAGGTCTTTGATTATCTCGAACTGAAAACAACACCGTCTGTGGTACCGCGCGACACCGATGTGCAGCTCGAACGGCTGACGCGCGAGGCCGAGGACCCGGCCGGCAGCGGGGACGCTTCGGACGAAACGGTCGCCCCTCCCGCGCCCGAAACGCCGGTTTCCACAGAAAACAGGATGGCCCGCTACCTGGTCACGGCTGTGGAAGAGGCCCGCCTCCGTTTTATTGAAGGTGCGCTTAAAAAGGCACGGTTTGCGCCGTCGGTGGTCGATCTCGACATCTATGCGCTCATCAATATTTTCGCCCATTCCTATCCCGAAGACACCTCCGAGCCCGTGGCCCTCGTCAACATGGGCACGGACACGGCCACGGTCATCCTAACGTTGGACGGGCAGTACATTGACCATGAATGCATCCGTAGCCTTGATTTTATCAGCGGGGGTGGCGCACTGACACACGCCATCGGCCGTGTCGAGGCCGCGGTCCGCGATCAGGCCCTGCAGCAGAACACGCTCCTCAAAAAAATCATGATCTGCGGTGAAATGCTGGCCGACCCGCATATGCGCGAGACCCTTGTTCCGGCTTTCAACTTTACGGTGGAGGTCCTGGACCCCCTTAAGAAAATCAGGGTGGCTTCCGAAATCGCCAAGCAGATCACGCACATTTCACCCGCGCTGGCCGTGGCCGCGGGGCTGACCCTCCGTGCCCAGGGGGAGGAGGGCGGCGCATGATACGCATCAACCTCCTCAGCCCCCGGTCCCTGTCCCGCCGCAAGCGCCTGCCCGTGGTTTCGTTCCATCTGCCCGTCAAAAAGATACTGCTGCTTCTGGTGCTCCTGACGGCCGGTTACGCGGCCTGGACCGTCACGCGCTATGTTCGTTCGCAGAAGCCCGCGGTCATCATGGCCCCCCACCGCGAGGTGACCGTCAAGGAGACCACGACGCCGTTTGACGTGGTCGAGGACATCGTGGAGGACATCCATGGCGGCCGGTTCAAGGTCCGGATGCTGAACCGCCTTTCCTCGCCGGCGCACCTTTCTGTCAATGAAAAAAAACTTTACGAGCGCTTTTTCATCAAGAACACCTTTGACCTGTTCAACGCCTCGGTCCGCTCCGGCATGGGATTCAACACCATCACACTCGACAACATCGGCAACTTTTTTATTTACGGGACCACCCCCTCCGAGACCGAGGCCCGCGAATTCCAGTCCGAGCTTAAGCGGGCCGACGGCATCCTGCAGGCGGACGAACTTGATTTCAAGAAAAAGTTCATGGAGGCCAAAACCAGCTTTGCGCTCAAGGGATTCCTCAATTATAACATCCTCGAGCAGTTTTACGACGACGACTCCTGGAAGCGCGAAGAGTCCTACCGCGAGAGCAAGGAGGCGGTGCTCTACGACATGACGCAGCTGGGCAAGGCGTACGGCCTCCAGTTTACCCGGGCCGCGGAATGGGGCAGCTTTGATGTGTACGGAGTGGCCCGGCGCCACACTGTCCGCCTCCAACTCACGGCCACCTATGCGGGCTTCATGAAGTGGCTCTCCGCACTGTACGAGCGGAACTTCCAAATCGGCTATTCCAAGGTCAACCTGACCTCTATCGGCGGCCAAAAAATACTGATCGCCATTGAATGCTACGTGTACGCCAAAAACTAGGACAAGGACTTATGACGCTCAAACTTTCCGGAGGCCTTTTCAAGGGGCGGCCCATTGCCACGGACCCCGGCCACGATTTTCGGCCCACCACGGACCGCCACCGCCAGATGATTTTCAATATCCTGGGGAAAAGCGTCCAGGGCATCCGCTTTCTTGACGCGTATGCCGGGAGCGGCGCCATGGGTCTCGAGGCCGTGAGCCGCGGCGTTTCGTACGCGGTCTTCATCGAAAACTTTCCGCCCGCGGTCCAGCGACTCACCGAAAGCATCCAGTCATTCGGAATCGAACGGCTCTGCCGGGTCATTACCGGCGACGCTGCGGTTCCTGAAACACTCGGGCTCAATGCCGCCTCCTTCGACGTTATCTACCTCGACCCGCCCTACGAAAACTATCCCATCCCGGGACTCGCCGGGTATGCGGAACTGCTCGAATCGGGCGGCCTGTTCATTGCCGAGCACAGCAGCCGGAACGTCTTTGAAGCCGTGCCGGGCCTCGAATTTGACGAACGTCGCAAGAGCGGGGACTCGGCCTTCAGTTTCTTCCGAAAGCCCTGATATTGAACCCGCCCCCTGCAACGATGTATTTTTAGTCCCATGCCACGGCACGTTATTTATCCCGGTACCTTTGACCCGGTGACCCACGGCCACCTCGACATCCTGCAGCGCGCGCTCCGTCTTTTTCCGCGCATCGAAATGGTCATTGCCGAAAACCCGCAGAAAAAGTCCCTGTTCACGCTCGAAGAGCGCGAGCGGCTCATCCGCCGCAGTGTGGCCCGGTTCAAGGGCGTCCGCGTCACCGTGTGCCGCGGCCTGCTGGTCGACTACGTCAACCGGACCGACACGGCGGTGCTCGTGCGCGGCCTTCGAGCGGTCTCTGATTTTGAGTACGAGATGCAGATGGCGCTCACCAACCGAAAGCTCCGACCCAACATCGAAACCATTTTCCTCATGCCCAACGAAAAGTTCATTTTCCTCAGTTCCTCGCTGGTTCGCGACATCGTCCGGTTCAAGGGCAATGTCGACCAGTTTGTCCCCACGGTGGTGGCACGGGCCCTCAAGGCCAAGTACCGGCAGGGGTGAGCATGGACCTCCCGTATTCCGGGGAACACCGGCGCCTGCCCGGCTATCTCCTCATTATCCTTGCCTGCACGGCCCTGGCCGTGGTACAGACGCTGCTGAATCTTGTGCACATCGAAGCCCTGCCGGGTGGCGAGTTCCTGTCTGTCTTTCTGTCGCTTTCCCCGGTCCATGATCCCTCCATCGTCTACCGCCTCTTCACCTACGCGTTCGTGCATGACGGTATGCTCCACCTTATCTTCAATATGGTGGCCCTGCTCTTCCTGGGCCGGGCACTCGAGGAGGAGATGGGCAAGGTGCTTTTTCTCCGCCTCTACTGCGCTTTCGTGCTCTTTTGCGGGTTGTTCACGGCGCTTCATTCCTATCTGTACCCTTTCAGTACAGGCGCTCCGGTGGTGGGAGCCTCGGGAGCAATCGCGGCACTGCTCTTCCTGTTCTGGCGCAAAAACCCGGATGCGTCCATTCTGGTTTTTTTTGTGCTGCCCATGCCTGTCCGGTATTTCATGGTTGCGGTCATTGCCTTTGACTTTATTGGAACGCTCTTTCCCATTCGCACCGGAATAGCCCATGCCACGCACCTCGGCGGCTACCTTGTGGGCTACCTTTACCTGTATCAGCTTCCCCGTTTTCAACTTTGGAACGAGGGCAGGCATACCGTCAAACGTGAAATGAAAGCGCGTGCAGCCGTGGAAACAGAGCTGGTCAAAAGCCGGTACTATGAGGACCAGATAGACCCTATTCTGAAAAAGATTTCAGAGCAGGGGATGGGGGCGTTAAGCGATTTCGAAAGGCATATATTGAAGAAGGCGGGAAAGCTGAAATGAAGAAACTGGACAAAATTATGCTGGCGACTAACAATAAGCATAAGATATCTGAAATCAAAGAGATATTAAGCGGACTTGATGTTACGCTTTTGCCGCTTTCAACCTATCCGGAAGTGCCGGAAGTGATTGAAGACCAGCCGACATTTGAAGGCAATGCGCTGAAAAAAGCATGGGAGATTTCGCTCCACACCGGTCTTTCCGCGCTGGCTGACGATTCCGGTCTTGAGGTCGATGTATTAAACGGTGAACCGGGAGTGCGGTCGGCCCGTTACAGCGGCGGTAATGCTGAAGACAACAACCGGCTCCTTCTGAAAAACCTGGAGGGGGTGCCGGCTGAAAAACGGACGGCCCGTTTTCGTTGTGTGGTTGCCCTTGTTGTTCCGGACCAGCCGCCCATCATTGCCGAAGGCCGGGTCGAGGGCCGCATCGGTCTTGCGGCAAGGGGAGAAGGGGGCTTTGGCTATGATCCGCTATTCATCCCCAAAGGGCAGACGCGCACTTTCGCGGAAATGGAGGGGACGGAAAAGAACGGCATCAGCCACCGCGGCAAGGCACTTACCCTGCTTCGGTCAAAGATGGGTTGTGTGTGAAGCGCGTTTGCCTTTCCCTTTTTCACAATATTATCTTTATCCGTTCCCGTGGGTGTAGCTCAAATGGATAGAGTGACGGCCTCCGAAGCCGTAGGTTGAAGGTTCAATTCCTTTCACCCACGCATTTTTTTCCAGGTTCCTAATGAAAAACATCCAACAACTGACCGATTCCTTGAAAACCGACCTTGCGTTTTTCCACCCGCATGTCATTTCTTCGGCCTTTTTATACGGTGCGGGAGCGGACACCGCGGATGCCCCTGCCGGACTCCCGGTGCGCGCGGGCCTTGTTTTCACGGACCCGTCGCCTTCCGCCATCCGGCCGTTTCTGCCGATGGTTAAAAAATACCGCAAGCAGGTCGTCTTTCCTTTTGCGCTTTCGCAGCGTTTTCTCCAGGAGTCCCTCGACACCTTTCCGCTCGAAATCCTCGAGTTCCAATCGGACTGCCGCCCCCTCTTGGGCGAAAACCCGTTAACCGGTCTCGCGCCCGATGCGCGGAACATCCGCCTCCAGTGCGAGCGTGAGCTCAAGGGCAAGGGCATGCACCTTCGTTCCGCCCTTTTTCACCGTACCCGTGACAGTGAACTGCGCGAACTCATCCACCGGTCATCCGGCGACTTTCACCGTATTTACCTCGGTATCCTAACACTGAAAGGCGCCCCCATTGCGCTGTCCCCTGTGCAGGCGGCCGGCCGTGTCGCGGAATTGTGCGGCCTCCCGGACGACACGCTCGTTCACGTGGCCCGCAATGATGTCCCCCAAAAGCAGGTATACGATTTCTTTGTCCGTTACCTTGCGCAAATTGATAAACTTACATCCCTGGTCGATGGAGGTCTTTTATGAAAACATGGGTCAAAGTCCTGATTGCCGTTGTGGCCGTCCTGTTCCTGCTGGGCCTGTTTGTGGTCAGCCGTGTCATTGGAATCAACAACCGGATCGTCACGCTCGACATGGGCGTCAAGTCCGCCTGGGGGGATGTGCAGAACGTCTACCAGCGCCGCGCGGACCTCATCCCCAATCTTGTTGAAACTGTCAAGGGCTACGCTGCGCACGAATCCGGCACCTTTGAGGCCGTTACCGAGGCGCGCGCCAAGCTGGGCGGCGTCATCAACCTGCCGCCCGACGCGGTGAACAACCCCGCGCTTATGCAAAAGTACCGCGACGCGCAGGCGTCCCTCGGCTCCGCGCTCCAGCGGCTCATGGTGGTCTCCGAAAACTACCCGCAGCTCAAGGCCAACGAGAACTTCCTATCGCTGCAGGCCCAACTGGAGGGTACGGAAAACCGCATTGCGGTTGCGCGGCGGGACTACAATGGGGCGGTGAAGGAATACAATACCTTCATTGCGCTTTTCCCCAACAGCATTATCGCGGGTTTTAAGCGGGTGAAAAATGCGGAATTCTACGCGGCGGATGCGGCTGCTGCGATTGCGCCCAAAGTGAAATTCTAACGCAGCTATTTCTTGCCTTCGGAACCCGGGCGGTACATGCCGTGCTGCTCTTCGGATTTTTCGCGGTCGACGTTCTGCTCAATCTGGTCCGCAAAGCTTTTGTCGAGTTTGATGGGCTTGAAGTTGGGGTCGGTCATGTCGAGGATGTAAACGGCCTGCGGATTATCCAACCAGCCCTGCACGTTGGCGTCTTCGAACACGTAGTTGGCGACCTTTTTCGTCTTTTTGTCGAGCGGGGCCACAAAACGCTTGTCGACCCAGCCGACCTTGCCGTTTGAAAGCTGGACCTTGTACACATCCTTGTCGCTTTCAATGACCTCCATGTATTCGTCCTGTTTGGCTGAATAAATTGGCTTTTCGTACAACTGGCGAACCTTGTTCTGGTAGACCTTGACATCGTCGGTTTTGGCAAGTACGGTCTCCTTGGCGGCCATGCAGAATGCGGCAGCCATCAGAATTCCCGCGAGAGTCCAGCGGATTATTTTTTGTGTTTTCATGGTCGCCCCGTGAATAATTTACGGATTCTCTTTGATTATAAATATAATACATAAACCGCGTACGAAAAACAAGTTTTTTCATTTAATATGAAAATTTTGACAGGATATTGACATGCCAATGGATTATCAATGATATTATCATGGATTGATACCGTTTGCATGCTCCCTAATGAAAGGAGTCCGTTCGTGTCTAACAAAGTATCACTGGCGCTGTTTGCGCTGCTGCTTGCGGCAGTTGCGGCAACCGCCACCGAAAGCCGCATTGAGTCCATGGGCAAGCGCGACGTGTTTTTCCGCGATGACATGGGTGTCTTCGTCAACCCGGCCGAAATCGGCGTGCTTGGAAATTTCGTGACCGGCACACTGGGCTTTGTGAATGATGTGTCTGAGACTACGTATACGGTCTCTGGAGCCAGCGGCGACACACTCATCAACGGCCAGCGCTATTACCGCCAATTTGCACTCGACACCGTGGTGAAGCCCCAAACCGCCACGCCCACCAACCAGTGGTTTGGCGTGGTCTATAATCTACCGGTCAGCAAAACGGTCAGCCTCTTTGGCGGCGCGGCCTTTAACCGTACGGACGAACTCCTGGGTTTCTACGACGCCGTGCGCCGCGACCGTTATTACAAGTTGGAGGGCCTCTACCCTGCGCTCAAAGGGCGTTCCGATTTCATGTTCGGCCTTAAAATGAAAAACTTTAACGTCGGTGTGGGATACTATACTGCGTCGCAGCATAAGGTCGAGGACTATGTCGTCACGCTCCAGAAACCCCGGTATGACTTCAGCTTTTCGCTGAACAAGGTCAATCTGGGAACCGAAATCGGGTTCGGCGCGCACAGCCTCGAAGTATACGGCAGCGTGGGCAATGTTACCTATTCCAACGAAAACAACAGCACGACCCCGTTCGATACGCTCACCAATATCAAGGAAACCTCCGATAAATCATTGAGTCTCGGCAGCCGCTTCTTCTTCCAGACCAAAATCGGGGGCGGTGTGGTCTTTGTCCCGGCCTTCAACTATAAAAAACTGGCCATCCTCGATTCCACGCAGACATCGGTCGGGGGCGGGGTGGGGCTCAACTACCGGCTCGACGGCGGCTTTTTCTGGTGCGGCGTCGAAGGCGAAACGTACACGCGCGAAAACACCAAGGACACCATTACGGTCGAAGGCAACGGGGCGCGCTTCAACTTTGGCATCGAAAAATCGCTCATCTGGAAGTGGTTGATCGTTCGTGTGGGCGGCAACAAGTTCATTGCCACGGAAACCGAAACAAAAAAGATTGCAGGGACTTCCGTTTCCACCAGCCGTTGGGTCCAGAACAAAGACGATGACGGCACTTCCGAGGACCTGCTCGGGTTCGGCATCGGCCTCAACTACCAGAACCGGCTCCGGTTCGACATCACGCTCAACGAGGCCATGCCCTATTTCAACCCCTTTGGCGACGGCCTCAAGGACTCGCCCAACGGCGGCCACATGTTGCTGCGGATTTGTTCAACTTTCAGCCTGTAAACGGAGGAACGACTAATGAAAAAAATATATGCAATCATCGCCCTGGCGTCGTTCAGCCTCAGCCTCCTGGCCACCGAAGCGCGCATCGAGTCCATGGGCAGCAATGGCGATTTTATCAAGGACGATATTTCCGTCTTTGATAACCCGGCCACGGCCTTTGGCTTTGGCAATCTGCTTGTCGGCTCCCTCGGCAAGGTCGAAAAGAGCAATGACCGCTGGGCGCGCTCTGAACAATGGTTTGGCGGCTGGGCCGTCTACCCGCTCGACAGCTCCTTTAAGATTGTTGCGGGCGCCACGGTTAACCGGCCGCTCAAGGCCATCCGGAAGTACCGGCAACTTGACGAAAGCAACTTCTTCACGGTTTTTAACGGTGGCAACAAATTCAATATGCCGGGCCAAATGTACGTTGATTATCTCGAGGCGCTCAAGATGGGTGAACCCATCGGTAATGTTTATGGTTTCGGCGGCCTCTCTTGGAACAACGAATTCAACGTGGCCGTGGGCGGTCGCTATGCCGGAAGCAATATGGATGGCGGTGATAGCGGGACACGTAACATGACCATTGCGGGCGGCAACCTCGGACTCACCTATAACGTGGCACCGCTCCTGCTTGAGGCCAATTTTAATTATGATATGTTCAGCCTTACGCGCAAGCTCGGGACCGCGCTGGATGCTTCCTATGACGAAAGCAGCAAAAATGTCCTGATGCGGGCATTCTACTCGCTCTCCTCAAAAAATACTCTGGTTCCGGTTCTTGGCCTTGACCTTAGCAGTATGTTTGGAGTGAGCAATCGCGACCTGAGCCTGGGCATGGGGTTTAACCGTGATCTTTTCAAGGGTTTCATATGGGCCGGTATCAAATATGTTAATCATTCTGCCGAGTACCCGGAGTATGTCGGTAACACAAACGAGTTCATTTATTCGTCAAACGCTGCCGATACCTCCACTGCCACAAAATATCCTTCCGGTGTTTCCGAGTCCTCGCATAAAATTGTCTATAGTTTCGGCGTTGAGAAAAAGATGCTCTGGGACTGGTTCACGCTTCGTGTCGGAGGCAACAAGGTCTTCGAATATCTGACAAAAAAGAAAACGAAGACGGAAACGAACCCGGAATATACTCTTGAAAAAGGGCTCTACGAACGCGACGTTGACGCGGTCGGATGGGGCATTGCCATCGGCACGCCCGACGACCGGCTCAAGTTCGACATTACCTTTTCCGAGGCCTTCCCGAACAGCAATATCTTCGCGGGCGGCGAAAACGGCATCATCGATTCGCGTATATCCGCAGCGCTAAAATTTTAACTCACCCCCCTTTCCCCCCTCTCTCGCAGAGAGAGGGGGGCCTTTTCTAATTCCAACAACCCCTGTGAATAATGTTTTACAATTTTATAAATACTGTTGCTGTACAAACCGTACAGCGTTCCCACCGAAGATATCCCGATGAACGGATGTTCGTAATTCTCGTAGAAACTGGACAATTGGCCCAGTCCGGTTAGCCGCTCCCCGTTGAATTGCATGATGATATGGCCCTGCCGGAAATTCAGGTATTCGTTGTCGGGAAAAACCAGGGAAAGAGGCCCGTTGTCAATTGGCATGGGCAGATTGCCGGCCATGACGCTCAGGGTGTCACCGTGGATAAAAACGCCCGCGGCGTCATATTCCAGGCTTGTAATCGTATCGCTGAGGGACACCGGCCGTTTCAGAACGACAAAATGGCTGTCCCGGGGATAAATGAACGTTTCGCCGGCCGAGGTAAAGAAAGCGGAGAAATCGTGCGACAGGAGCGTTCCGTTGGTGCTGAATATTTGCAGGCCGTTGGCGTCGAGGACCGCAATATTGCCGTTAGAAGACGTTCGCAGGGTTGTAATAGTGTTGAATTCACCGGGGCTGGACCCGGGCGTCAAGGGTAAGGTAATGCTACCTTTCATATTTTCCTTGTCCAGGCTCGGAACGAGCGAAAAACCTGCTATTCGTGCTCGAGGCACAGTATACACAATTCTTTTGTTAAAATGGCGCTGACAATCTCTCTAGTGCGTGCTTATAGGCACAGGGAAAGGGCCGTCATGCGCCGGTTCTTGTGATTTCGCTTGTCCGCTTACCTGTTTTCCTCGGTTTAGGTCTTACGGTTGTTCGATGTAACTTATCCGACCACTCCAAGCTCATAGGTTTGGTTTGTCAGCCACAATGCGCGCATCCGCAAAGCCATTTTCCGCGCGACGGCAACAATCGCTTTTTTCTTGCTGCCGTTTCGATTCCATATCCGTCTAAAGACATCCAATAATGCCGCATCTTTTTTTATCGCCATCCAGGCGGCCTCAATGAGCCAGGCGCGTACAGCACCATTGCCTTGCCGTGTTATGTGACCTTGCCGTCGCTGCTCTCCTGATGATATCTCACGAGGCGTCAGCCCCAGAAAGCTTGAAAAACCTTCCTTGGTCTTAAAACGTGTCATATCCCCCCATTCCAAGGCCAAGCGTACCGCTGTCAGCACGCCAATACCGGGAACACTTGAAAAACAACGCACAGACCGCTCATATCGTTCTTTTTTCTTCATCCCTACGAGCTGCTTTTTCAACGCCTCCCGGTCGTTTCTGAGTTGTTCGGCTCTATTGATAAGGACGGACATGCAGGCTTTTACCGTATCCGGCATCGGGAGCTCAAGCAACCCTTTGTATTCCGCCCATGTCCAGGCCCTTTTCTCGACACAGTACCGGATGCCGTTGTAGGACACCAGCATCCGTATCCGAACCAGTGTCCGAGTAAGGTCTGTCTGTGTTTGCAGCAACAATCGACTCACCAACCGGTCATCGCGTTGCTCCCGGTCAGGAACCACGCACGCCTTATAGTCGCCTTTCTCAAAATTCATCGCCAGACGTCGCGCGTCGCGCTTGTCCGTCTTCACTTTGCTGCCTTTCTCCTCGACGACCGTATGAGGCGGCGTTACAACACAGCCGAACCCATCCTGCACCAGCAAATCGTGCAGCCAAAACCCTTGAAAACCGGCTTCATACATCAGCTGTATTGTACAGCCAGGATAGCGCAGTGTCAAATAGTTTCGCAACCCTTCATATTCTGTCGGCATGCTGAGTTCGTGAACCACCATGCCTTCGCACCGGACGCAAATTTTCCACATGCGTTTTGAATCCTCAAGGCCAATAAATATTTTCTTGCCTTCGATAATGGATTCTTTTACTTTTTTCATGGGCTACCTCCTTAAAGTGCATAGTTTGTAGCCACGCCCGTCGTGGACTACGCATTAACTACTCTTTTAAGAAAGGTAGCCTCTTTTATTTCAAAGACCAAGCCTCCATTACCAACTGACCACCCACTAACATAGTATCTCCCTCCCGCGACGGCAGGGAGGGGCTATGTGATAACAAGGCTGAGTTTTTGCAGCACCTGCTGTTTGTCGGACAATTCATTGTTATTGACATGCACGATTTGATAACCCGGTGAAACCAGTATATCATCACGTAAGCAATCGTAGTCCATTTGCTGCTCATGGATACTGCCATCGATTTCCAAGAGCAGCTTCTTTTTAGAACAATAGAAGTCGACAATAAAGAATCGCTGCTTTCCTTCCACCTCAAAAACGATGGGGTGTTGGCGTAAAAACTTCAGCCCCCTAAAACGCTTTTTCCTGACGCATTCCCAGACTAATGTTTCCGTCTTTGTGTGATTTCTGCGAAGCTGTCTGGCAGCCAGAACGGACATATATTTTGAAGAAATCATCGGAAGTTTATTTATATAAGAAAACAGTACAGGGCTTTACTTTATGCCCCCTCCCTGCCGTCGCGGGAGGGAGGGGGAAAGGGGGTGGGTTCAAAACCCTGGTGTGCCTTTCATTCCTGTCCCGGGAATCAATGTTGTTGCGGGCCTCCAGTTTTTGCCATAATTGTTATAACCGGGACCGCCAAGTGAATCCAGTTCAATCGATGCTTTGGCTCCGGAAGGGAGCACCGGCCATTCAAGCGCGTTTGTTGAACCGGTGAATGCTATGGCATCCATGAGCGTCGAGTCCTTTTGCCGGAGCGCGATATATTCGTAGGTGGAGGCCAGGTCGAGTGCTGTCAGGGTTGTATGCCAGATGTCTGCGTAGGGATAAGCATGACGGCCGATGACAAGAAAGTCGTTTGCAGGAACGGTGACGTTTGTGAATTTCCAGTACTTGTTGTTTACCTCCAGGATGAGCGTGTCAAAGACGACGTCCGCAAGCCCGGGATTGTATACTTCAACGTATTCCGAATCATTTGTGTTGTACATGATTTCTGAAATAAAGAGCGGGCCGGCCTCGGTCGAATCCCTGAGAGCGCCGCTGTTCATGGCCCCTTCCACGAGCGTGACGCCCGGGAGTGCGGCCGAGACCGTCAGGGAAAACCCGCCCGGTGTAACTGAAAAGGCAGCGGAGAGCGTGGAGTCCAATCCGGCATGGAAACGATAGCTCCGCGTAAAGCGGTAGAGCGTGTCGGGTGTTGGCAGCGTATCGCGGATGCCGTACACGAAAAGTGTGCCGGATGTGTTATCGGGAATGTAGTCGAGTGAAAGCTGTATCTGATTTCCGGCTGCAACCGCGGCTTTTGTGCGGAACGTATCCGCAGTGACGGCAAAGAGGATGGCCACGGAATCTACTTTTTTGTCGATGTCGTGGAAAGAAAAGTAAATGGATCCACGCGAGGGCAGGAGCGTAAGGCTGAGCGCGGCCGTTCCGCCTGCGGTCACGTCAACCGTCTTTATGACCGGCGAATGCACGGTGAGGCCATTCGCGGCATTGGCGGTCCACACCATGATGCGGCGGTCGCTTCCCGGCGTCACCCCGCTGATGGCATGGCTGACCGCAGCCTGGCCTGGTGTAAGGGTGATCGTATCAACAAGCGGCGCCATGTCGGGCGCATCAATTAATAGGATAAGCCGGTTGCCCGAGGTCTGGCTGGCGCGGGCGAGCGCGCTTTGTGCGGGTGCTACGAGAGACACGGACAGCAGAAGCGTGCCGGTCTCGGGCGCTGCGTTCAGAGGACCGGCCTTGGAGCCGCAGGCAGAGAAGATTATGGGCAGCACTATAAGCGCCAGGGTCCGCAGCAGAGAAAGCACTTTTTTCATCCGTTCTCCTTTTTCAAGTGACTATATTTTAAGACACCATGACACGATTTATTGCCATTCTTTTAACATTGCTTGCGTCATGCATTATCGCAGCCCCGGTCGATACAACCGCGGCTGATTTCACCGGGGCTGCCGGCACAACACAAAAACAGGATTCACTCACGCAAGGCAAGTCCGCGGACACCAGCCTTGCGCTGAAAGGCCATCATGCCCTGGGTGCGACCGCCGCGTTTTACATAGGTATTATTCCTGAATTTGTGGCCCTTCGTTCGGAGGGTGAGAACAAGGCCATCGCGGACAGAATGGATCAGAACCCGCAGGACAAGTTTGACGACAATGAAATCTGTGTTCCTATTGGCGTGTCGTATCGCTACCGGCTTGGCAGTAACATCCAGTTCGGCGCGGGCCTTACCTTTTACCGCGTGACGAATTCAGGCGCCTGGACGCCGAAAACGGGCGATACGGTTTATTCGCGGAAGCAGGTGAATTCCTATGCCCTGAATGTGCTCCGCGTCTCGGCCGCAGCCCGGATTGACATTGACCCGCTGGTGTTCACGGTGGACAATTTCCAGCGTTGCTTTTTTACGCTGGAGGCCGAGCTTTTGCCCGCCCTTTTTAACACTGAGAGAACAGAGCTCGGCAAAAAGCTAAGCGCCACGGGCCTGGGCTATGGTGGTTCATTGTATGCAGGGGTGGAACGTTATTTGAACGAGCGTGTCTCGGTGACGGGTGAAATAGGTTACGGCCTGGCAAGCTTTTCCGGTTTTGACGATAACGGCAAAGTGCTCCGGAGCGATGTGAGAAAGAACGGTTCCAATAGCGCCTATTCGATTTTTGTCCGTCACCTGTCGTTCAGGTTTTCCCTGTTCCGCTGGTTCTGACAAAACCTTTGCATCAGGATGGATGAGACCCGGGATACAGGAAAAACATCCGGGTTTTTTAAGCGGGGCTGCGTTATCCCCGAAATTCACTCGGTGAAACGCCGGCCTTGTCCACCTGCCGCAGGCGCGGCGGCAACGCGGACTCGGGCGGGAATACGACCTTACCGTTCTTCATGAAATCGAAATGGATAACCGAAACCCTGAACGGGTTGTCTGGATTGTTCGCGACCGTGATGCTTTCTTTTGGACGGAGCAATATTGCAGAGCCGTAGGCGATGTTCAGCTTTTCATTCTTCCATTCAATGATCCCGTTTCCGGCCCACACATACCAAAGGTCAAAATCTTTGAAATGGTTGGCCGGAGGTTTCCAGAACCACTTGGGTTTGGTCCGCGTGCGGTGGCCGCGGTTGATGCGGATGTCGTAAGCGAGTGGGGCGGTTGCATCCGTCGTGTGGGCGCGGACTTCAACACCGCGTTTCGTTCCATGGACGAGGTGTTTATGGATTTTGCCATCAATCCCGAAGCGGTGGACGCGTTGTTCGGCAAAATCCATGGACTCATGAAGGGTTTTGTCGAAGCGGGACTTAAGGCCGCCAAAGGAAAGATTGAAATCATCCGTGTTGGCAGCGACCTCGGTACTCAGAAGGGGTTGCTGCTCAGTCCGGAGATGTGCCGACAGTTCTTTTTTCCACGCATCCGCGAAATGGCGGACCTGGCGCACAAATATCAGGCCAAGCTTTTCTTTCATTCATGTGGCGCGGTCTCTGAGCTCATTCCGCAGTTCATTGAAGCCGGAGCGGATATCCTTGGCCCAGTGCAACCTGTGGCGGGCATGGAAGCGGAAAGGCTGAAGAAAGACTTTGGAAAGCACCTGACCTTTCACAGCGGCGTTGACACCCAGCAGCTTATGCGCACGGGCACACCTGCACAGGTGAAAAAAGAGGTGGAGCGCGTGACGCGCGTTTTCGGAGAAAACGGCGGCTATATTCTCTGCCCGTCCAATAATTTCATGAGCGGTACGCCCCTGGAAAACATCCTCGCGTTTTACGGGGTGTAACCCATCCCCTAAACCCTGGTGGTAGTGAAATAGGAAAAACATCGCTTGCCAGGCAATTATCAAGTAAGCGTATAGCATAATACATTGATTAATAACAATATGTTGCGATGTTTGTAGTTTGCTAATTATATTAGCAATATGAATAGTTTTGATAGGCTGCTATTAAATTCAGTCAAAGAGCGATTGGAATGGAATCCAGTTGTTGCTTTACTTGGTCCCCGTCAATGTGGCAAGACAACACTTGCAAAACAGGCGGCCCAATCATACCCGAATACGGTTTACCTTGATCTTGAACTGCCGCAAGACTTGGAAAAACTCAATGAACCTTCGCTTTTTTTTGAACAGAATCCTGAACGGCTCATTATACTTGACGAGATACAAAGACGCCCTGAACTTTTCCCGGTAATACGCTCACATGTTGACGCTACGGATCGGAAATGCCGTCTTCTGATTCTTGGTTCTGCTTCTCCCGCTCTATTGCGCCAAAGTTCCGAATCGCTGGCCGGCCGTATCAGTTATCTTGATCTCACGCCGTTTCTCCTTGCAGAGGTTCCCGATCTTCCGGTGACACTTCATTGGGAACGCGGCGGTTTTCCCAACAGCCTCCTTGCGGATGATTCCTCCCGAAGCATGACCTGGAGGCAGGACTATGTCCGGTCGCTGATTGAGCGCGATCTTCCCTTGCTGGGTCTGCCGCTTGCGCCACTGCAGACCCGGCGGCTTTTGATGCTGTTGGCGCACTGCCATGGGGAACTTTTGAATACGTCAAAGCTTGGCGAAGCTCTGGGCGTGAACCACACAACCTTCCGGAAATATCTCGATTACCTGGAAGGGACGTTTATTGTACGGACGCTGCTTCCAGAAATTTCAAACGTGAAGAAAAGGACAGTCAAAGCGCCCAAGGTCTATTTCCGTGATGTAGGAATCCTGCAGGCCGTTCTTGGAATTCCGGACTTCAATACGTTGATGGGCCATCCGGGGTTCGGCGCGTC
>JAZDKP010000040.1:0-5957 GCA_043802925.1 Fibrobacterota bacterium
GGGTGTTTTGCGGCGGTCACGGCCCTCCACCAGCGCAATCATCCGGTCTAAAAAAGATTTTCCGGGCTCGCTGATAATCCGGATAATAATCCTGTCGCTGAGGACCTTGGTGCCGCCAGTCACGGCACTGCGGTCACCGCCGCTTTCCCGGATAACCGGAGCGGACTCCCCGGTGATGGCGGATTCATCGACACTGGCGATTCCCTCCACGACTTCCCCATCCGAAGGAATAATATCCCCGGGTTCACAAACCACAAAATCGTCTTTGCGGAGTTCGGAGGCTGCGACGTCAACAATCGCGCCATTCCGCATCAGCCGCGCTTTTGTGGTTTTACGCATGGAACGGAGAAAGTCCGCCTGGGCTTTCCCCCGGCTTTCGGCCAGGGCCTCGGAAAAGTTGGCAAAAAGGACGGTAAACCAGAGCCAGAGACCTATTTGAAATTTAAAAAGGGAAAAATGAACCGTCGTGGCCAACGAAACAACGATGGCGCTGATATACACCACAAACATAACCGGATTCTTCCACTGCGACTTCGGTGTCAGTTTGCGCAGGCTTTCCCGCAGCGCACGGCGGATGGTTTCAGACTTCGGCTGTCTTGGAGTCATCGTGTTTGACATATTCAACCTTTTCTAGAACAGACGGCCAGTGAGCCATAAAAGGTGTTCAACCACAGGACCGAGGGCGAGTGCCGGGAGAAAGGTCAAAGCCCCCATAATAACAATGATGGCAAACAAGAGCCCGGCAAAAGTCGGTGTGTCGGTTGGAAAAGTTCCTGCGGATGGCGGTACGGGGTTTTTGGAGGACAGGTAACCGGCAATAACCATAACCGGGACAATGACGCCAAACCGTCCTAAAAGCATGGCAATTCCGAGTCCGATACAATAGAAATTTGCACCCGCATTCAGCCCCGCATAGGCGCTTCCATTATTCGCCGCGGCCGAGGTCCATGCATAGAGTATTTCCGTAAAACCCCTTGGACCGCTGTTTTTAAGGGCAGCCATCCCGCCCGGAACCAGGTTGGTAACTGCGGTACCAAGAAGGATGAGTGCAGAAGGTAGTATCAGCCCGATGATTGTCCATAAAATTACTTTGGAATCTATCCGCTTTCCCAGATATTCGGGCGAGCGGCCCACCATCAGTCCCGCGACAAACACGGTCAATATTATATAGAGAACCATGCCATACATTCCAGAGCCCACGCCTCCGAAAATCACCTCTCCGGTCATCATGTTGAACAGCTGAACCAGCCCTGTCAGCGGCGCCATGCTGGCATGCATGGCATTTACCGAACCGTTGGACGCCACTGTGGTGGCAGCTCCCCAGAGAACGCTCTGTACCACGCCAAAACGAACCTCCTTGCCTTCCATACTGAGTAGCGGTGATAAATGTCCTTCAGCCCACAGAGACAATAAACTTCCTGCGGCGAGGAACAAAAGCATGGTAAAGAAAAGAACCCAGCCATGGCGTTGGTTGCCCACCATTTTACCAAATGTAAACGGCAGCGCTGCCGGGAGGAGTAGAATCGCAAGTAGTTCCAGCCAATTTGTAAGCGGTGTGGGGTTTTCAAAGGGATGCGCACTATTGACCCCAAAAAAACCACCCCCATTTGTGCCGAGTTGTTTGATAGCTATCTGGGAGGCTGCGGGGCCAAGGGGAATAACCTGTGATTTACCTTCCAGTGTTGTAACCACGGTATCCGGCACCAGCGTCTGAACGACTCCTTGTTGGATTAGAATCACTGCCAGAATCAATGACAGTGGAAGCAGAACATACACCGTGGAACGGGTCAAATCCGCCCAGAAATTTCCCAGGGTTTCAGAGGAACGCCGGATTAAACCACGCGTGAGTGCCAGAAAGACCGCAATTCCTGTGGCAGCGCTCAGAAAATTTTGAACACCGAGTCCGGCCATCTGCAAAAAATTGCTTAAAGTGTTCTCACCGGAATAAGATTGCCAGTTGGTGTTTGTGGCAAAACTAACAGCCGTATTGAAGGCCAATGCAGATGGAACATTGGGAAGATGACGCGGATTAAACGGCAGGTGCGATTGCATAATCTGCAGAATAAACAAAACCAGAAGTCCAAGTGTATTAAATAGCAGCAGAGAGGTTAAATAGGATTTCCAGTGCATTTCCCGTTCCGGATCAATTCCGGTAATACGGTAAATTGCATATTCGACAGGGCTTAGAATGCGCAGGAGTTTTCCGGGACGTCCGGAAAGCGGTTCGACTAACCACTGGCCCAACAAAGGGGATATAATAACCAGAACAAGCAGAAATAGCGGAATGACATACCAGTTTTCCATAGGTGCCATAAAGATACGGCATCCGGAAGGAATTCCCTAATAAAAATCAGGCCCGAAAGTATTAAAAAAGTGTTAAAACTGTAATTTTCCTTTTGCTAAACAACCCCTTATATACTGTTCCTGTTGCGATTGCCATCAAAGGGCTCCGGGTCGTTGAAGTCCGGGAAAAAGGCGGCGTTCTGTTCCAGCTCCTGGCAAAAGAGGTTTTCAAACCCCAACCGGTCCGCGGCCTCAAGAACCTGCTCGTACTCGTCCGCGGAAACACCCCTGGAAAACTCATTCTTCCCACGGCAATGGAGCGTGGGCATGTACTGACTCATGAGCGAAACCGGCAAAAATGGGCCGAATTTTGCCCGAAGCATTTCCAGCGCCTGAATCGAATTGTCGGCGTGGCCCGGCAGGACAAGATGGCGTACCATCACGCCGCTCGCGGCCGGCTGGAAGCTCCTCTCTTTACCGGAAAAATCCGCGTCAAGAAAACCTCTGGCTTCGACCCAGATTTCAATCGCCTTAATAGCCGTTTCCGGATAATCCGTGCGCCCCATACAGAGCCGGGCCAGTTCCGGGTCCGCAAACTTGAAATCCGGCAGGAATATTTCAGCGTGGTCCGCCATGTCACGCGCTGTTGCCTCGGTCTGGTATCCGGAAGAATTAATCAGATGCGGCAGCGCACATCCTTCTTTCTTAAGCTGAAGGATGTGTTCACATATATGAGGCCAGAAATGGTCCGGGGTCACATGGTTGATGTTATGGACACCGCGGCCTGCCAGGGCAAGCATGGCTTGCAGAAAAGCAGCGGGTGTGTAAACTGTTCCCGTATGGTCGCGTGAAATCTGGTAATTCTGGCAGAAAAAGCAGCCGGTCGAACAGCCGGAGTAGAAAATGGTGCCCGAGCCTTTTGTCCCTGAAATTGGGGGTTCCTCGCCGAAATGAGGCCCGATGGAGGCAATTTTCAATTCCGCTGTCTCTCCGCAGAAGCCCATGTTCCCTGCGTTTCTTTCCGCACCACACGCCCGCGGGCAGAGAACGCACCGGTCATAGTCGCGAAACGGCATCGGTTTCCTCTTTAAAGTAAAGCATAAAATAACTATATTCCTGTCGTGGACCGTTTATGTTTTATCCTGCTCGCGGCCTTTTGCCTGGGGGCCCCCCTTTCAGCGCAGACCGGAACGATTGCCATTACAGGCACTGTCTTCCCGGATGACACGGACAAGGACGGCAATCCCCTTTCCGTCTTCATCGAGGTACAGGGCAAGGACGACACGGCCGTTAACTATTTCATAACTGCGGACGGAAAGGGCCGGGAGCTCCTTGTCCATCTGTATTCCACGATCACTGCGGTCGGGCAGGTCAAAAATGAGTCCGGGAAAAATACCATGACCGTTCAAAAATATACGGTGGTCGCAAACCCGCCCGAGGACCTCGACGACCTTTAACCGGTGCTGCCATCATGTTCGACCCCATTCTGCACTTCCATAATCCTGACATCGAGAGCGGACTGGGCCGCGAATGGCTCGAGACCAACGGGATCGGCGGTTTCGCCGGAAGCTCCCTCCTCAACTGTAATACCCGCAAATACCACGGGCTTCTGGTGACCCCCATCCAGGGACTTCCCGATAAATATGTCCTTCTTTCCTCCCTCGATGAGTCTGCGCGCACATCAGAAGGCGAGTTTTCCCTCAGCGTGCACGAATACCCCGGAGCCCTTCATCCCGACGGATGGCGGCATCTCACGGCCTTTAAAAGCTCGCCTGTTACGGGTTTCACCTACCGTTCCGGGCGGACGGTCCTGCACAAGGACATTCTCATGCCCCGGGGGAAAACCGGTATCCTGATACGCTACCGCGTGGCCGAAGGCTCTCCGCCGGTCACGCTCCGGCTCCGGCCGCTTTTCGCCTACCGGAATTTTCACCAGCTTATGCGTGCACACCCGGCCATCCGGCCGGATACTCGCACCTGTAAAAGCGGCGTTGTCTTTGGTCCGTACGAAAAAATGCCCGACTGCTACCTCCAGTTGACCAGCCGTTTTGTCTTTGCCCCGGCGCCCGACTGGTACCGCGATTGCATTTACCGCGAAGAAAGCCGCCGTGGATTTGACAACCGTGAAGACCTTTTCTGTCCGGGCGAATTTGTTTTTTCCATTAAGCCCGGCGAGGCCGCGGTTTTTTCCGCTTCAACAACCGAAACGGCCGGGCTCGAAGAACTCTGGAAAAAGGAGCTTTCACGACGCGAGCAGGAAGAGGCGGAGAGTAAAGGCAGCCCTGCACAAAAGGCACTTGCCCGTTCCGCACAACAGTTCCTCATCACCCATGTTTCGGGCCACTACTCCGTGGTCGCAGGCTACCATTGGTTCCTGGACTGGGGCCGCGATGCCATGATTGCGCTCCCCGGACTTACTCTTGCCATCGGCCGCCATCCGGAATGTCTGGAGGTCCTCAAGACATTCGCCTCCTACGAAAAAAAGGGCCTGATTCCTAATTTCATAAACGAAGAAGCTGGCGACGTGGTCTATAATACCGTGGATGCCAGTCTCTGGTTCGGCTGGGCGGTCCAGCAGTATCTTGTCGCGACCGGTGACTACGATTCAGTCCGTAAAAATCTGTGGGAACCGTTGAAAAATATCTACAACGGCTATCTGCACGGGACCGATTTTGGCATTTGCACCACCGATAACGGCCTTGTTTATGCCGGTGATGCCGGAACACAGCTCACGTGGATGGACGCCATGGTTCACGGCAAGGCCGTGACCCCGCGCTTTGGGCATGCCGTGGAGATTAATGCGCTCTGGTATAATTTTTTATGTCTTATGAAGGAACTCTCGGTTCGTTTCATGGACCCTGTCCAGTCCGAACTCGGGGAACTGATTCCAAAAGTGGCCGCGAGTTTTACCGCGACCTTCTGGATCGATTCCAAAGGTTATCTCGGTGACGTTCACTGTAACGGCATCCTGGACCCAGCCATCCGTCCAAACCAGATTTTCGCGGTATCTCTGCCCCATACCGCGCTTTCGCCGGAAAAGGCCCGGAGTGTGGTTGAGACGGTTGAACAGTCACTCCTCACCCCGTTCGGCCTCAGAACGCTGGCCCCGGACGATCCGGATTATACCGGCCATTACGGCGGGGGGCCGGAGTCCCGCGATGCCGCTTATCACAACGGAACGGTCTGGCCCTGGCTCCTCGGCCATTTCGGCGAAGCACTGCTGCGAACCGCAAAAAAGCCCCAGGAAGCGCTGAAGAAAATCGAGGCGATGGTTGCCAATATGGAACCCCACCTTCTTGAGGCCGGAGTCGGTACCATTTCCGAAGTCTTTGACGGTTCACCGCCGTACCGACCCGGAGGCTGCATCAGCCAGGCCTGGAGTGTTGCGGAATTGCTCAGACTATATTATCTTATTGATACAAGCCATCCCAAACCCTAAATGGAGGTATTTTAAAATGGCACTCGCACCCAAAAAAAGCGCGGCACCCGCTGCCGCAGCAAAACCAAAAAAGGCCGCACAACCCGCCTCTCTCGATGACTATATCGATGAGGTGAAAAGGCGCGCTTATGAAATTTACGTTGGCCGCGGTGGTAATCCCGGCGCTGAAATTTCAGACTGGACAAAGGCAGAAAAAGAGATTAAGGCAAAATACGGCTTAAAATAAAACCTGCCT
>JAZDKP010000041.1:0-8097 GCA_043802925.1 Fibrobacterota bacterium
GCATTGATGATGGTTTTGCCCATGACGTTGAGGCCGCGTTTTTCTTCGGCCGGGCTGACAGGGGTGGGTTCGACAAGTCCGATGCTGGTGGTGTTGGAATGGACGCCGACCACCTTGCCTTCGAGGCCTAACTGCCGGAGTTCGTCGGCGAGCTCGCGGCGGGTTCGTTTTGCCATGATGGGGTTCCTTTTTGTTCGCCGTTTATTTCAGGAGCGTGGCCGGGTCGAGGTTTTTGGCCTCGATGTCCTTAAAGTAATTGACGGTCTTGACTTTGAGCTCGTGCGTGGCGAGTTCGTCGCACACGATGATGCCCGCACGGTGCGTTTGCAGGGCCGAGACGGTCCACATGTGATTGACCCCCTCCTCCACCACCTGTTGGAGCGCGATGGCCTTGTTGAGGCCGTTGATGATGATAAGCACCTCTTCGGAATCAAGAACCGTGCCCACGCCCACGGTCAGGGCAAGCTTGGGGACCTTGTTGACATCGTTATCGAAAAAACGGCTGTTGGCCACGATCGTGTCGTAGGTGAGTGTCTTGACGCGCGTGCGGGAGGACAGGGAAGAACCGGGCTCGTTGAAGGCGATGTGGCCGTCCGGGCCGATACCACCGCAGAACAGGTGGATTTTGCCGAGGGCCCGGATCCGCTTTTCGTAGTCTTCGCACTCTTTTTTCAGGTCCTTGGCGTTGCCGTTCAGGATATTGACGTTCTTCTTCTGGATGTTGATATGGCTGAAGAAATTGTTCCACATGAAGCTATAATAGCTCTCCGGATGGCTTTGCGGGATATTCACATACTCGTCCATGTTGAACGTGACCACGTTCTTGAAAGAGACCTTTCCGGCCTTGTTCAGTTTGATGAGGTTCTTGTACATGCCGAGGGGCGACGAGCCCGTGGGCAGGCCAAGGACAAACGGCTTTTTTTCCGCGGGTTTGAATTCGTTGATTTTACGGGCCACATAGTGGGCGGCCCATTGACTGACAAGATCATAGTTCTTTTGGATGATGAGGCGCATGGTCTCCCTTTCTGTTGATGGACATCGTTGACTGAAAACGGTGAAAGTTTAAAATAATGTTTTTAAAAACGTGAATTCAAGCAACGCAGTTATAGGCCGATATTCAGCAACAAATTAAGACGGAGCCTTTCCCGGCCCCCTTCGAAAGCATCGGATGGCACATATTCATACGCCATTTCGAGGTCTCCGAACCCGTAATCCCCGACCTTCAGTTCAAAGCCGTACCCCGCGCAAACTCCAATCCGGACCCCTTCGAGCGAATCTGCCGCAGTTTCACCGGACAGGCCTGCGCTGACCACCCGCGCCTCGGTGGCCAGCGGACCCAGCAACAGGTAATTCTTTACGCGCGGGTGTTTCCAGAAAAGATAGGTCCGCAATGCAGGCAGTATGGAATATTCGGTAAGCTCGGAGCCCCGGCCCGACACATGGCTCGTGGCAACGCCGCTGATGCGGGACACCCCATAGCGGATGTCGAAGATGAAAGGATAGTCACCGATGCCTGCCTGCAGGAGGATAGCGCCCGAATAGCCCATGAATCGATTGGCATAGTCCGCGCCTCCCACGGTTCGGAGGATGCTTCCTCCGACGCCAAAGAAAAGTTTGTCGTGCCGCTGCTGGATATAGGCCAGGGGGTCGAACGCGAAGAGCGTCATCGCGCAGACCCATAGGAGAAGGCAAACACGGGAGACCATGGGAACAAAATAAAAAACGCGGGGGCGTTTTCAAAACGCTCCCGCGTATTCGGGTTGTTTTTCTTTTCCCGTTACTGCAGCAGCGACAACACCGATTGTGGGACCGCGTTGGCCTGCGCCAGCATGGCCGTGGCCGACTGCGACAGAATCTGGTTCCGGGTAAACTGCGTGGTCTCGTCCGCAAAATCAACGTCACGAATACTGGACTCGGCGGCCTGCATGTTGTGGGTCTGGTTGTCCAGATTGTTCACCGCATGTTCCATACGATTGATGTAGGCGCCGAGGTCCGCGCGCATGGAGTTGACAGACCGGATGGCCGTATCCACTGCCGTGATGGCCGAGAGTGCCGAGGCGTTCGTCGAAATGCTCGTGCCGACCAGGCTCAGGGCCCCCGCAGAGACCGCGCTCACAGTGAGAGCGATGCGGTCCACGCCGCTCAGGTTGTTCGCGCCAACGTGGAGAATGGACGAGGCCCCGCCCGGGCGGCCAAAGCCGCTCACGCCGTATATCAGTGTCTGGCCGTTGTACTGTGCCGCGGCCGAGATACGGGTGATTTCGGTCATGAGGGCCTGGTATTCCTGGTTCACATAAACACGCTCGACCGTGGTGAGGGTGTCGTTGTCGGACTGAATCGCCAGTTCGCGCATGCGCTGGAGCATGGCTGAAATTTCATTCGCCGCGCCTTCCGCGATTTTGAGCAGCGCAATGCCATCGTTCGCATTACGGTTGGCCACCTGCGTACCCCGGACCTGGGTACGGAGCTGCTCAGACACGGAGAGTCCCGCGGCATCGTCACTCGCGCGGTTGATGCGCAAGCCTGTGGAGAGTCGTTCGAGTGATTTAGCAAGTTCGCGACCGACCTGATTCAATGATGCCCCTGTTATCATCGCCGGTATGTTATGATTAATCCTTGGCATAATTTTCTCCTTAAATAAATCCTTTTAGTTTTGTGGCACCGTACTACAGTAATTGAACCCCTCGTCCCTGATCAGGTCGTTTTTTCCATGCAGACGCCTCCTTGATAAACAAAATATATTGCTTGTCGTGTTTCCATTCATACACAGAATAACAAGCAATCATTCTGCCAACAGGACTAGTCATTGTTTTCATTGTAATTAACATGATTTTACTTAATATTTTAACGGTTTGTTTTTCCCACTCATCAGATATAATCGCCCAGTGAAGGAAGGATTACTTTTGCACCGGCTTTGAGCGAGGCATTGTACACGTTTTCGCTCATGGAGAAATCCATGATGGCAGTGGCGAAATCGACGTCCTCGAGTTCGGACTGTAGGCGCGACACTTCTATCTTCTTGTTGGAATTGCGGTCCAGTGTCAGTTCGAAGCGGTTCAGGCGGGCGCCATTGGAGCTCTGCGCCGCCTTCATGTTGTTGAAGACCGTGTCAATCTCAGAGATGGCCGCATTGATTTTCGAGGTGTTGTTGCGCTTCAAGCCATCCAACAGATCCACGGAGACCCCGATGAGGTCAAGGTTGCTGGCCGTGTCTTCAAAGAGCTCATCCGCGGAGACGTTAATGCGCACCTTGATACCCTCTTCAATCTCACGAATCACGGATCCATTGTTTTCACGGTTCACCTTGTTGTAATGGTTGAACGTTAAGTTTACAACAGGGGCGTTTGGCCCAACCACGCCGAGCGCGGTCTCAAAAGCGCTGCCCGTGACAGCTCGGATGGTACCTTCCGCATAATCCACGGTGTAGTCCGTGCCTTCGACAGCGGCGTTCGGGACGCCGGCCACGACGTAATTCAGGGATACGCTGCCGGGATCCAACCGCTTGTACTGGTAGATCTGGTTGTTCGAATAGGTATTCATCGGATTATCAACGCCCGCCTGAAAGGTGCTGGCAAGCACTGCATTGACTGGAAAAGAATATGCCGTCCCTTCTTCGTAATTATATATCTGTTTGTCACCATGCGTGCCGCCGAAGATGAAATCACCCTTGTAAGTGGTGTTGGAAAGACTGACGAGTTGCTTCAGAAGTTGGTTGGCCTCCTGGCCGATATATCCACGTTCCGTTCCGGTCATGGTGGCGTTGTCCCCCTCGAGTGCCAGAACACGGAGGCGCTGCATGACCTCATTCATATCGGTCATGGCCACTTCGGTCATGCCAATCCAGCCCTGGCCGTCTTCGATGTTGCGTTTCAGCTGGTTGTTCAGCGCCAGTTCGGCCTTGTAATTGATGTTATTCTTCATGTCGATTGGGTTGTCCGAGGGCCGGTTGAGACGGCGCCCCGAAGAGAGCTGTTCCTGCAGGTTGGCCAGCTTGGCGTAATTTCTGTTGATGTTCCGCTGAACCGTGTCGTTAATCTGCGAAAAAGTGACGCGCATCATGGTTTGTTCCCTCCCTATTACATATTGAACAGGACATCCAGCATCTTATCCACAGTCGAAATGACCCGCGCGGACGCCTGATAGGTATGCTGGAACTTTACCAGGTTCGCGAGTTCTTCGTCCAGCGAAACGCCCGCAATTTCAGCCTGTTTGGCTTCGAACTGCTCGACCAGAAACTGCCGCGAATCGCTGTTGGCCGTGAACTCGTTGCGTTGTACGCCGAGTTCACTGATAAATGAATCATAAAACGTGTTCAGGGTCGCGGTCGCGGTGCCGGTTGCGTCCGGGGACATCAGCTTGGTGTGTCTGAGTTCTGAGATTGCAACCGCGTTGGCGTTGTCCGAGACCCCGTTGGAGCCCGAGACCGAGGCCTCGTACTGAACCGAAAGCGGTGAACCCGCATAAGCGGCATTGAAGAGAATTATCCGGCCCGTGGAATAATCAACGAAATAGTCCGCGTTTTCCCGGAGCACTGTGGCGCCCGATGTCACCGACATCGTCCCCTGTTTAATCGCACTCCGCTCGCGAAGTTCGTCACCCGAGCCCGCGATGCCGTCCGGGTCATCATCCGGGGTGCCGAACAAACCGTCCGCGCCCGCGGACCGGTGGACGTACTGGTAAAAGCCCGTGGCGCCGATGGAAATCGTGTCGTTAAATGCGCGCGTGGTGCTGCCGGACGCGGCCGCCATGTTGATGACATCGTCCTCGATGCTCGCGGAAAGCTCGATGTTGGAGGCGTAAGTTTCGTAGACCGTCTGCGGCCCTTTGGGTACATCGTAGGAATACGACACGAGGATATTCGGGGTGTTGGGCGGGGCCGGGAGCGAGGTCATGTAGGCGCTGGGCAGCAGGATGATGGTGCCCTTGTTCAGGTCGATAGTATAGTCCGTGCCGGCCGTCAGCAGAAGACCCGAAGTGCCGTTGCGGACCTCCACCGTGCCGCTGTTGATATTGGGGGTTCCCATATCGCGCGGGGGCACAGTAGGAAGCGAGGCCGGATTGAAAGCGATGGTGTAGTCGTCCACAATCTCCGTGTGGCGCGGGACCTGTTCATCGTGCGAATTGACCTTGAAGAAATCAATGCCCGTGACGCCGTTCATGTTGTAACCGCGACTGTGGAGCGAATTAACCTGAGTGACGATACTATTGGCGACCTCATCCAGTTTTGCTTCGTACTGGGGCACATAAATGTCGCGCGAATCGACGAGGCCGCGGAGCTTGCCGGATTGCGGCATATAATCTTTTTTAGTGGAGGAAAAGCGCACGCCAATCGTTGAATAGCTGGTTCCATCGGGCCGCAGCCCGGAAACCGTCGAGGTCTCGAGCGTAACGTAACTGGTGGGAGACACAAGCATGTTACCGTTGGTCAACACCGAGACAACGCCCTGCCCCGCATCCTCGGTGGTGATATTGATGAGTTCGGAAAGTTTTTTAATGGCGAGGTCGCGCTGGTCGCGGGCGTCATTGGCTTTGTCCGCACCCGAAATCTCCACAATGCTGATTTCCCGGTTCAGGTTGTAGATTTCCTTGAGATACTGATTCACCTGCGTGACCGTGACGGCAATATCGTCGTTTTTTGACTCGCGGAGGTTCCGCATTTCCTTACTGAGGTTGTGGAATGTGTCGATCAGCACCTGGGAGTTGGCCTTGACAACATCGCGCGCGGCCACACTCTCGGGGTTATTGCCGAGATCGCTCCAGGAATTCCAGAACTGGTCGAGGGCCTTGGACAGCGTGGTGTCGGACGGCTCGCCGAACACATTTTCCATGCGCGTAAGCGTGTTGTCGATTTCCTTAAAGTAGTTCAGTTCCGTGGTCTGGCGGTTGATCTGCCGGTCAATGAAGAAGTCCCGGATGCGCGTGATACTGGTGACCTCCACGCCAAAGCCCATCTGCCCGAATTGCGGGTCGCGCCGGAAATCCGAGACCTGGTTCAATCGCTTGCGGGAATAACCTTCGGTATTGGCGTTTGAAATGTTCTGGGAGGTGATGTTCAGAGCCAGCTGCGATGCGCTCAGGCCCCGCACACCGATGCTCATGGTACTTAACAGTCCGCTCATGGCAAATCCTTTCGCTTTACTTTCTTACGCCCGCGTATTCACCAGATTCCGGGCCACGGACACTGCGGTCCGGACCGTCCCTGTCTGTCCGTATCCCTGGCGGGTTGTTTTACGACCCGCGACCAGGTCAAACGCCCGATGGACAAACTCCAGGGAATCGTTCAACAGCTGGTTGTTTATTTCATTCAGCGCCTTGACCCTGCCCACCATTGCCTGCAAACCATTCCGCGCGTTGCACAGGGCCTCGGCTTCGGCCCGGGGAAGGGCTTCGGCAATCTCATGCACGCGAAGCCCCTGGCGCGGCCGCCTCAGGACCCGTGCAATCCGGTCCATCACCTGCAGCCGGGCCTCCTCGGCCTCCTGGATATTCTGCGCCACGGTGTCCTTGGCGGCCACGACCTCGCGGAGTTCCTGCGATGCGGAAGCCACAACCAGCCCCTGCTCCACGGACAGAAGACGGTGAAACTCGCTATAGAGCACGGTCAATCGTTCCAGGGCCATTTTCAATTCTACGGCCAGCGTGTTCATGGCTGCACTCCTTGGGTTTCCGAAGCATAGGCCAGCGCATATTTTTTGATGTTGGCCACATAATTCTGCGTCTCCGGGAAGGGCGGAACGCCGTCATATTTCTTCACGGTGTCCGGGCCCGCGTTATACGCGGCAAGTGCAAGTTCCTGGTTTCCGCCGAAGTCCTCCAGCAGTTGCTTGAGGTAGCGGGCACCGGCGTCCATGTTCTGATGCTTGTCAAAACTGTTACGCACGCCCAGGGAACGGGCCGTTTCGTCCATAAGCTGCATGAGCCCTTTGGCGCCGGCCTTGGAGACTGCGTACGGATTGCCTTCGGATTCCTGGCGGACCACGGCCTTGAGCAGATTGGGATCCAGGCCGTGCCGCTGCGCAGTGTACTGGACCAGGGGTTCAATCCTGCGCATGCGTTCATCGACCGTATCCGTCAGCGGGGTCTGTTTGACCGCACCGAAATCACCGGCCGTGTATTTCAACACCTGGTTGATGTACTTCTTACTTTTATAGTCACGGACCTTTTCGCTGTAGGCGTCAGCCTGCGCGGGGTCGTTCTTGAGGGACTTGTATATAAGATCGGAAAGGCCGAGTCCCTTGCCCGCGGACATCTTGTTGGCATATTCATCCATGAGCATATCGCGAAAGACGGTCTCCCCCATATTTTCCTTCACCAGGTCCGAACGCTGGATGGACTGATTCATGGTCTTCAGCATATAGGCCGTGTACATGGCCTCAAACTGGCGGGCCACCTCGCGTATTTTCGCATCGTCAAACTTCCCGGTCTTTCCAACCGGTAGTGAAGTTGAATTAGCGAGTGCGGAATTACTTTCAATTTTCATCATAGTTAACAGGTTAAGCTTTTTTTTCCTGCCTCCAATGCGGAAAAAGCAAGCAGTATGCCACCCCGGAGCGGGTCGCTAACCTGTTAACAAAGTGGATGAAATGAAAAGAGAAAAGCGGAGAATCAGGGTACGGCCACGCGTACTTTTTCCGCTCCGGGCAAAAAGAAACCGCTTAAAGTAAGTGCTTTAAGTTTGGCTTAAACTTAAGGAATTAAACGGACAGTGGCAAAAGATATAAGAAAATCAGCGAAAAACAGAGACGTTGACGGCCTTTTCCCCTTTTTGACCTTCCGTAACGTCAAAGGAGACCGCTTCGTCCGCAAGCAGGATGTCGCCGCGGTTGATGTCGTTGATATGGACAAAAACTTCTTTGCCGTCTTCTTTAAGAATAAATCCGTAGCCTTTTTTATCGTTGAACCATTTAACACGACCGCGAAGCACAGGAGGCCTCCTTTTCAATGATGCAATGAATGAAAACCGGGGAGCATAGAACCACTCCCCGGTCGTTTCGGAATGTTTCCCTTAGGACTTTGATCAAATTAAACTGTTCAACTTTAACGCGGCTGGAGCACATAATTCCAGTCTCCATGAAACTCATCTCGAATTAGCGATAG
>JAZDKP010000042.1:0-3278 GCA_043802925.1 Fibrobacterota bacterium
GCTGCGGGGTATCGAAAGGCAAAGAGGCTTTCTCTGTCATTCCCGCGAAAGCGGGAATCCACCACCTGATGATGGATTCCGGGTCAAGCCCGGAATGACAAACAAGCCGTAGCAAGCTACGGGGAATTGAACCCATTGTGATTAAAGTTAATTTATTTTTCTTGAAATATCTGCTGATTTCTCCAAAATTTTATTTCAAATAAATCAGCTTTCCCGTCATCACCCGGTTTTCAATTTTTAAGATGGCATAATATAAACCGGACGTCACGCCGCGTGTCGGCTCCCAAGTCGCTTGATAGTGTCCTGCCTTTACATCGCCATTCCTTAATTCCTTCACCAACCGTCCCTGCAAATTAAAAATCTTAAGAGATATCGGGCTGTTGCATGCAAGCGTAAATTGTATTATTGCTTTCTGGGTAAAAGGATTGGGCTGCACCGTAAAAAGGGTCGAAACAACCACAGCTGCTTTTTTCTCTGATAGGAGCGGATCCCCATAGACGGCCGCGCTCTGGTTCCCTCTGCCATCATCCACGGTCAGCCGTGCGCCTTTGACATTCTGGCAAATAATTCGGTCGCCTTCGGCGTGGAGTGTTTCGCCGCTTTTTAATTCAATATCCCAAAAATAGCGCAGATAATCGCTTTCCGCGTCCGTGGTGCCACTCGCATCCAGACGGAGTCCACCACCCCCGGAATCTGCGGCCAGCGATACCGCCGGCGCCTGGTTATGCGTGGTCGTCTTTGCCGCGTCCCGGGGATCGGTATAACTGTAAAATTCCAGGGCGTCGTTATCGCCATCGTTGTCCGTATCCACATTCTTGGGGTTGGTGCCCAGCAGCACCACTTCCTGGCCGTCCCACAAGCCATCGCCATCGCTGTCCGGATTATCGGAAGCGGTTCCGGCCGCGGTTTCCGAAGTGTTTTCCAGCCCGTCATAGTCCGGGTCCAGGACCGCCTCCTCGGAATCGATGGGCACGCGCAATAATTTCCAGGCATTCTTGCCGTTGACGGTTTCGCAATAGACCAAGGGCACATGGGAAGGCGGAGAAACAGAAGCCAATTTGAAACACACGCCATTCGTAGCATCATACACCAGGCTGTCACTTTGAACAAGCGTTGTTTCGCTGGAAAAGCGATCCGGGTTGATAAAATATTTAATGCAACATAACGATTTTTCATTCCGATTGCGCCAGACAATCCACAAGCGTTCTCCGCACAAGGTCATCAGCGCATTGCTCACGCTGTCCTGCGAAGCAGCCACTACTGTCTTTGACGTGGTCACGCCATTTTTAAAAATATAAAGCGTAATGCTGCCCGAACCCGAAGCATTCCCGCAGCACAGGAACACGGTGCTGTCTTTATAGTTCACGGCGGAAACACTTTTACCGTCCCAACCAACATTGGCAAACGGGGTGCGCGTTGTCCATTGATTTCCG
Source organism: Fibrobacterota bacterium (assembly GCA_043802925.1). Lineage (GTDB taxonomy): Bacteria > Fibrobacterota > OXYB2-FULL-49-7 > OXYB2-FULL-49-7 > JAEUSG01 > JAZDKP01. The sequence continues at coordinate 1,434 of JAZDKP010000042.1, forward strand.
TCACCCAGTGTATAATAAAATATGCCGCTGCTTTTGGTTAAGCACATGACCTGGTTTTCATAGGGAACCGCATAGACGGGACCGCTTTCACAGACGACCGATTCATCCTGGCCGTTCGCCCAGACGCCGGATCTTTTCCCTAAAGGATATTGCCAGCGCATACCGCCGTCATCCGAATACGAAGCATATAATCCCCAATAACCCTTGGTGGGGTTTAAATGGTTGCCCATATACGCCGCCCAAATTCTTCCAGAGGGCAAAACCGTTGCCTTTATGCTTCCTCCGCACATCCGGGAAATATCTGAAACAATAATCGCAGGTGGAAGTTGCGGAGGAGTCTTTTGAAAAGTATTGTCAGGATACACCACCCATTTGTCATTCTGCGCCACAATTTTGTAAAACTGATAAAATGTGGCGGCCACGCCATCGCCTGGCGCATAATCCGCGCACCACCCCTGGGTAATGAAATAGCCTGCCCCGCGCAATAAATTATCACCGAAACCCCATGCCTGCAGGGTTCCTCGCATTGTCGCCGTAAACAACAGAGGATTTTGCCCGGCCACGGAATCGGACCGCCAGGTTTGCCCTCCATCCACTGAACCAATCCATGCCCGGCCGCTGTGATCTCCCCCTGGACTGGCATTGGGTTCCGGAGGTGAAGACCAGTATTGATATCCCTTAAAACGTTCAATAATGCCATATTTTACATTATCAAAAGGAGCGATTCCTTGCAGATAATTAGCGTTTCGATAGGGGGTCGCCGCCTCCTCCACAATGGTCGCCGGCGGTGCCGCAGCCACGGGCCCAGTGACTCTGTTCATGATCGCCGGCGTCGGGGGCGACGCTACCGGCGGTTTGTAAATAGAGGTCAAAAGCCAGGGTTCCAACGGACGATTGTCGGTGACCAGCGGTAATACAGGCGCCACATCTTTGGTTACAAGCCGAATGTTGTCAATATAGATTTGGGTGACGCCTTTGACATCTCTCAAGGAAATCTTAAAATCCTTGAGATCGCTTAAATCCAATCTTGAAACCCAATCCATATCCTTGATTGGAACGCAAAGGGTAAAAAACTGACCCGGCGCTACCTTGTAGAAACGGAGCTGTGAGGGTCTGTATTTACCATGAAGACTCACTTTAAGCGTAATTTCCGCTGTTGTGGTTTTTACGTCAAAATAAACATAATCATAGGCGGACCAATCCTGTAAATCAGCGGGAAGCTTATCAAGGGTATGGAACAATGAGAATAACGTGCCAAAACGGTCCGTGCCCCAGTCCAACGGCCCCAGCCATTCGCCGACATTGGCGCGCGTGGAATCAAAAAGCTGTTCTGAGGTGATCGCCGCCCATGATTGATATCGGTAAGCCTGCCTTCTAAAAAGTTGATTGCCGGGCACGGTCACGGCAAATATTTCATGATAAAGCGTCCAGGTTCCCTGCGTCGCAACGGCCGGAGTATGCTGGGTAAGAATCCCATTAGTATAGGGGATGGTATACACTATTTCATTGGTGTCACCCTTTCCCGAATTAATACTCAGCGGCCAGGTCGCCATTTCATCCTGCTCAAAACCGCAGAGCAGTTTTTCTGCGGAAAAGCTTACGGTCAAGGCGCTTAAAACAGCCAGGACAGTAATCATGAAATTATTGTTGTTAAAACACATTCACACCTCCAAACTATTACGCTCCCGTCCGCAGGGTATTGGAAACAGCCATCCTGGATCATTCCTGTTAGGACTTTGATCAAATTAAACTGTTCAACTTTAACGCGGCTGGAGCACATAATTCCAGTCTCCATGAAACTCATCTCGAATTAGCGATAGCTCATCCATCTGTGATTTTGGAATA
>JAZDKP010000043.1:0-7681 GCA_043802925.1 Fibrobacterota bacterium
TATATTGAAGAAAATATATTTATACAGCGCCCTGTGTCTAACAGGAAAAAGGAATACGGGAAAGGGGGTATTGGGCTTGCTAAAGGCGGGCGCTTCCCCGCTCAGCTGCCGCGCACGGCGGGGGAGCCGGTTGAACGATAACCGGCGGCTCGGAGGCCGCCGGTTAGGCAGTGTGGCTGTTCTTTTAAGCGAGGCCAGAGACGGCCTCGCAACGGTTATTTCCAGCCTTTTTTCCCGAATACAGGTTCAGCCCAATAAGGCCATTCTTTCCATAATTTAACCAGCTTCGCCTTTTGAGGGTTGAATAAAACATACGATATCACTATTTCCGTTGCTGTTGGGCTATTGACTTTTTTGGCCATATGTCTATCGCACCACAGTTTCCCGCTCCACCCGTATTTCCATGATTCATGGGTCACGAACGATTTCCAGCGTCCAAGGAAATGCTCCGGATCGTCATCGCCTTTTTCCATGCAAAGGTGCAAGTGGTTAGGCATAAGGCAGAAAGCATGTATTCTAACTCGTTTCATCTCATGACATTTTATCAAATTATCGCAACAAGATAATGCGATTTCCGGGTTATCGAATGGTCTTTGGTAGTTATACGCCGTTACCATAAAATGCTGCATGAATTTTTCCTTCTCCGAGCCGTCCCTGGCTCGGTAATAAAACAATAAAAGATTGATCAACAGGCAGCCTCCGCGCTGCCTGTTGAATCCTGGTGGGTAAGGTTGTTGGTGGTTGGCATCCGGATATAATATAACGCTAATGTGTGACAAAACCTGACACACAAGCTATAAAACATTCAAAAGTTGTCGCATTAGTGCGGAGCAGTCTTAACAAATTAACTGCGATTAAGTCTTGCATTAAACTGGTAATTACCGTATTATTATATTGCCCGATTGCCCGGATGCCTACTTGCCCGAAATTTGTATTATGGAAAAAGAAGTATACACAACAGGTGACATCGCCAAAATAACCGGTATTTCAGACCGGACCATTAAAAATTATTGCACCAAAGGTAAAATCAAATCTGAAAAAACACCTCTGACGAATTATCGAAGGATTACATACGAAAACCTCATGGCTTTTATGCAGGAAAACCGGATACCCCTGGAATTGCTCTATAAACAGAAACCTGTAAAAACACTTATCGTTGATGATAACCAGGCCATTATTGCCTTTTTAGGCGCTGCGGTAAAGAGTATTGCATCAAACATGATTGTTGAAACAGCGGACGATGGTTATTCTGCGTGCCTTAAAGCCGGCAACCTGATTCCGGACATCATTCTTCTTGATGTACAAATGCCGGGGATGAACGGTATCGATGTCTGCCGAAGCATTCAAAGCAACCCCGACACCCATCATGCAAAAATCATCATTATGACGGGGTATGCGACGGACGCGCATCTTGCCGGCCTCAACGAATTCAAAATACACAAAATACTGTTAAAACCCTTTGGCATAGCGGTGCTGACCGAAACCCTCCGTCCCTTGCTTTTTCCGGCTGAAACAAGGAAAGGCGCACATGCATTTTAGGATACTGGTTGCGGATGATGACGCGTGTATCAGGGACCTCATTGTCAATACGCTCAAGAGTTCCCTGGACAACGGCACGGAGGATTGGTGCATCATGACCGCGTCCAACGGGCAGGAAGCGCTGGATTTGCACGCGAACGAACCCTTTGATTTTTTCCTGATGGACCTGAACATGCCGGGGGTCGACGGTGTCGAAATCCTGAAACGCCTGCAACCCCGCGTGCATGATTATGAAATCGCCATTATTTCCGGGATGCAGGATTTTGCCGTTGCCCAGACCTGCCTTCAACTGGGTGCGCTCGATTACCTGGTGAAACCCATTGCACTCGAAAATCTGATACGGACCGCAAAGCGCGCCTATTCCAGGGTGAAAGAAAAGAAGGAGCAACAGGATTATCTTCTGGGCCTTAAAGATGAGGTCAAACGCAAGGAAAGCGAAATCGCGTTTCTGGCCACCATCTCCGAGACCGAACGTTCGCGCATGAGTGTCATATTAAACACCATCGAGGAGGGGTTGCTCATCACCGACATCGGCGGATGGGTCCTGCTCCTCAACCGTACCGCGGAAACGTTCCTGGGGGCACCCGTGGAGCGGTGCATCGGAACTTATTTGACCCATGCCATCGCGCTTCCCGGTTTTCACACCGCATTGTCCGAAATCCGTTTGTTCGGAAACGAGCACCGGGCTACATTTTATACCCCCGATAACCGGCTGGTTTTGGTCCGTGAATTCCCGATACTCAGCCAGGGCGATGAACCCAAGCCCATCGGCCGGATGGTCCTGATGTCTGATATCACGGAGCAGGAACAGGCCCTCATGGCACGGAACAACATCCTTTCCATTGTTTCGCACGAACTACGGACGCCGCTTACGGTCATCAAAAATTATCTGTTCGTGCTGGACAAGGCCATTAACGATCCTATCCGCGGCGTCATTGCCAATCTGGGCACCGCTTCGGCGCAGCTCAACGAAAAGGTCGACAACCTGGTGAAGGTCGCGCTTTACAGCGATCCCCGTACGCCCCTCACGGAATCGAACGTCCGCGTGAATTCCCTTATGGAAGAATCCATGGCCCGCCTGGGTGCCGAGGTCACGGCGAAAAAGGTGTGTATGGATTATCAGGATAAAACGGGCGGTATTGCCATCCGGACGGACCCGGAAAAAGTGGGCATCGTCCTGGATAACGTCCTTGGCAACGCAATCAAGTTCAGTCCCATGGGAGGGACCCTCCGCGTCACGCTGGAACTGGAGCAGCAATGGGTGGTCATCAGCATCGCGGACCAGGGCCAGGGTATCCCCTCGGAACACTTGCCCAATCTTTTCAAGGAATTCCGGCAGGCCGAACCCAGCCTGACCCGCGAGCACGGCGGACTCGGCATCGGGCTTTATGTGGTCAAGAAGATAATGGAGATGCTGTCCGGCCACATTGAAGTGGCCAGCGAGCCGGGAAAAGGGTCGTGCTTCCGCATCGGGTTGTCCAACAAGTCCTAAATTAACAAGGAAGGCCGCATGGAAATCAAAAAAGTCCTGATTATCGATGACGAACCGCTTATTGTCAAGTCCACGGGGTTCGCCCTCGTCTATTACGGCATGGCGACGCTCGGGGCGAATAACGGCGAGAAGGGGTTGAAAATGGCGGAGACGGAAAAACCCGACATCATTCTGCTCGACATCATGATGCCGGGCATGGACGGATGGGAAGTTTTATCCAGACTGAAGGACAATCCGGCCACGCATGACATTCCGGTCGTTGTCTTTACGGCCAAGGAATATTCCAACGGTCCGAACCTGGCCCGTTCCAAAGGGGCGGTGGACTATGTCGCAAAGCCGTTTGAGCCGGAGCACCTTTATCAGGTACTGCTCCGTAACTTGTCATAAAGGAGAATACACATGGTTACGGAACAGGCGGACCTGAAAAATATCATTGAAGCCCTGCCGGTTGGGGTCATGGTCATCGGCCCGGACGGGATTGTCAAGAACGCCAACCGGCTGGCGTGCGAATGGCTGGGGGTGCCTCTGGAAAAACTCATGGTGCTTCCCCTTCATGAGGCGGTCCGGGACCCGGAATTGGCCAAGTTTTTAAGGGACGGCGCCCTCACCGCTTCGTCGCAGGGCCGGGCCGTGATTGTGGCCAACGGACGCTCGCTTCAGGTCAGCTACCAAAACCTGTCCGTGAATACCGGTATGACCGAGGAAACGCTCCTTCTGTTGGAAGACATCACACGGTACCGTCAGCTGGAAAGCCTTAAATCCGAATTTGTTTCCATCGTCATTCACAAACTGCGCAATCCCCTGACCACGGTCACGACCTCGCTTGCCATGCTCCGCGCTGGCGCGGTCAAGGACCTGCCCCCCCAGGCCCGTGAAATCCTGGACCTGTGCCATTCGGACATCACCCGGTTGACAGGACTCATCAACGACCTCCGGCAGACGTTCCTCATTGATACCGGGCTGCTGACCAGGGAAATGGAGTACGAGTCCTTTCCGCTCATCCATGCGGTTCAGCGGGCCGCTGACGAAATCTTTATTGGCCCTTACGCGCGGGAGAGACTGGTCGTTGAGGGCGACCTGAAAGCAATGACGCATGCGGACTTTGATAAAACCAAGAAAATATTCTTCCATCTGTTGAAGAACGCGTTGAATTATTCATCCCTTCAAAGTCCGGTGACGCTTTGCGTCACCCAGACGGAGGAGATGCTTCTGGTCACGGTCACCGACCAGGGCGTCGGGATTCCCGACGATGAGGCCCCCCTGGTCTTTGACCGCTATTTCAGGGGACGCTATACGCAGACGGTTCCCATCGAGGGCAACGGTCTGGGCCTGTACATCGCCCGCGCCTATATTCAGGCCATGCGCGGGTCCATCTATTGCGAAAGCCGTGAATCAACGGGCACTGTTTTTTACGCGACATTCCCTACCGCTTAGGAGGCCTTCCATGACATCCCCTGACCTGCTCCTTCGGCTGGATGAAATCGACAATCTGCCGACCCTGCCCGTGGTGGTCCGGCAGATTCAAAAGCTCATTGCCAACCCACATTCGAGTATGGCGCAAATCGCGCAAGTCATCAGCCGCGACCAGGCCATTACCAGCCGCGTCATCCGGCTTGTGAATTCCGCTTATTACGGTCTGGGCGGCCGTGTGAGCTCCATTCAGCAGGCGATTGTGATTCTGGGCCTCAATACGGTAAAAAACCTGGTTCTGGGTGTTTCTATTGTCAAGACCTTCGAACGTCATGGCAGCGCCTCGCTCTTTGACCGCGAAGAATTATGGAAACACAGCTTTGCCGTGGCGCTGGGCGCCAAAATGATGGCGCAAAAGGCAAAAAAGCCGGAATCCGAAGATTATTTCATTTCCGGGTTGCTGCACGACATCGGCATCCTCGTGCTGGACCAGTTCTTTCATGACGAACTGGTCTCGGTCGTCAAACGCGCTCTTCTTGACAAAATAGATTACCCGGAGGCGGAGTTCCAGGTGTTGGGCCTGACGCATTCGGAAATCGGCGCGGCCTTGGCCGGTAAATGGCAGATACCCTTGTTTATCGCGGACACCATCCGCTTCCATCACCGGCCCCTGTTGGGCAAGCCCGAACATCCGGACAGCCCGGATAAAATCATGATCGTGCATGTGGCGGACGGCATGGCGCGGAAAAAGGGTCTGGGCCGTTTTTGCAGCCAATGGAAAAAAGGATTTGAGGACGACGCGTTGGCGCGGACGGGGTTTTTGCAGGCCGACCTGGACGACCTTTTTGAAAAGGTCGAGGCGGAAGTGAAGAACCTGATGCGTGAATGGGAAATGTAATCCATGCCGGACCAACCCATCACGGATAAAGACGTGAAAGATGTCGAGCGGCTTTTCCTGAACATGGAACGGCAGCTTCAGGACATCGAAACCACTGAAATTGTCCAGGGACGGTCCGTGGAGGACCTCGCGCAGAAGGGTTTTATCGGGGACAAGAAAATAGAGATTCCGCGCGCCACCCATCAGCTTACGACTGAAAAGGAAAAACTGGTCTTTTTTCCGGGCGTGGAATATGCCCGGTTGAGCGACGCCGCAAAATTTGAGGAATTGCAGCTTGAAACCTTTGACAGCCAGAAGGACGCGGAAAAGGGAGAACGTCTCGCCTTCCGCGCGCTCAGCGAAACAACCCCCTTCGAGGCAGGGCATAATGTCGTCAAACAGAAAATGGACGTCAATGATGTGTATGTGGCCACCGTGCGCGGGAAAACCCTCATTTTCCAAAACAAAATGCATGTCCTTCCTTCGGACCGGGATTGTCGGATACTCCTCCGCGTTTCCAAGGATAAAATGACGGTGTTTCTGGATTGCGCTCCCCATTTTGGAAGCGGCGTCCCCCTCACGATTGGAAACGTCAAAGACGCGTTGCAAAAGGCGCATGTGGTGTTCGGAATCGACTTTCCACAGGCTGAAATGGTTATCGCCGCGGCGAACCAGACGCGCAAACCTTTTATGGGCGCAGCGATAGCACACGGAAAACCCGCTATTCCCGGCAGAACGGGCGAAGTCGTATATCAGTTCGACCTCAAGCATCAGAAGCAGGATTTTAAAATATTACCGGACGGACGCATTGATTATAAAAACAGCACCAACATCCTGATGGCGCAAAAAGGCGACGTTTTGGCCGTGCTGACCGACCCCGGACCGGGTGAAGACGGCGCCGATGTTTTCGGGGAAAAGATTCTGGGCGAGGCGGGACGGCCGGCCAAACTGCTTCCCGGGCGCGGGGTCAAGGCCGCTATGGACGGGAAATCGTTCCTTGCCACGGTGGGAGGCAGCATCATCATAAACGGCAGCGTTCTGGAGGTGCTGGAAACTTATCTTGTCAACAGCGACATCGATTTTGCGACCGGGAATATCGATTTCAATGGCACGGTCATCATCACCGGCGATGTGAAGGACGGTTTTGAGGTCAACGCCACCGGCGACATCGTTATCATGAAGAATGTGGAATCCGCGCGGGTCGTGGCGGGCCGCGACATCACCATCAAAGGGGGCGTGCTGTCCAAGGGGAAAGGACTGGTGTCCGCAGGCCGTGACATCACGGTGGACTATGTCCAGAACGCCCGTCTGGAGGCCCAGGGGCATATCTACATCGAGAATTTCGCGGTGAACAGTTACATCTGCACCTCCCGGTCGCTCAAAATGCAAAACAAGCGGGGCACCATTCTTGGCGGTGAAGTGTATGCCCAAAAGGGGCTGGACGTACGCATCCTCGGTTCGGACAGCGGTAAAAAGACCTTTGTGGAGGCGGGAACGGACTTTCTTGTCTTAAAACGGATTTTCGAACTGGAGGAAGCTATCCGGTTCACGGAGACCAATATCGTAAAAATCAATACGGTCATCCGCCCGGTCATGGAACTGGCGCGGACCCAGCCCCAGGTATTGAAGGAAAAGCAGGAAATCCTGAAGAAGACGCTTGAAAAACGGAAGGAACTCGAACTCCAGCAGAGTACCATGCAACAGCGGCTTTCGGATCTTCAGGAGCAGTTGAACGACAAGGAGGCCGCGGTCGTCAAGGTCAGCGTCATCTGCCATCCGGACGTGCAGATAAAAATCAAGGAACTGAAAATGCTCGTGATGCGGCCGCAGACGCACAAAATGTTTTATGCCGACGCCCAGGCGGGCGAGGTGAAGGTGGCGGAATATGCTTGAACCGATTGTTTTATTTCACACGGCCGGTTACAACGGCGGTGACGGAGGCACAAAAAATGAAATCTGCAGTTCTGGGAACTGAAAAAGATCCGAAGGGGACCGTTTTTAACAAAGACCGCATTCTTTTCGCTGAAGATCATCCCGGCCTCTTGCGGATGATTTCCGGGTTTTTGCGCGACCATGGATATCTCGTAACCGCCGTGAACAATGGATCGCAGGCGTACGAGACCCTCCTTGTCAACAATTATGACGTTATTATCCTGGATATCAATATGCCGGTGATGGGCGGCGTTGAAGCGGTCAAGGCCATCCGCGAACAGAAACCGCACAGTTATTAAGGAGTGCATAAAGTAGTTACCATTTTATGCGGCATACCTGACATGTTTTTCAAGGAAATAATTCCGTACTTTTTCGGGTCTTTTCTGTTTCCTGCGAAGGAAGCCACGGACATTCTTTATCAACTGCTTCTG
>JAZDKP010000044.1:0-11826 GCA_043802925.1 Fibrobacterota bacterium
GTTTTGAATTGATGGTCAGGATCGTTTTTCCGGTCTCAAAGTACACGGCATCAAGAAGCAGCTCACCGGTTGACAGCAGCCTTTTTTCCGCATCCGTGCGCTTCTCTTTCTCTACGGCAAGACTATTCGTGGCCTGAATGAGCGCAATTGAGTCGGCCGTGGCCTTTTTGGCCAGGCTGTCGGCCTGTTGCTGGACATATTCCTGGTCTTGAATCAGCGTGGTGTTTTCCTTTCTCGTCATGGCAAGCGTAATGGAGTCTGCATGCGCTTTTACCGCCAGGCTGTCGGCCTCTTCCTTGGAGGATTCCCGGTCTTTGACAAGAGCGATGTTTTCCCTCTCAACATGCGCGGCGCGCTGGTTCTGCAGGGCCTCCGCCCTCCGCCTTTCCGCAAACATGTCAAAGGAGAACGCCACCGCGCCAAACAACCGGTAGGGTGCCAGCGCCCGTGTTCCGTCATCCGTCCGGCTTTTTGAGAGTGCGTAATCAAACCCCGCCGTGATATTCGTATTATAGGAGGTACGGAATTGGACGGACGGGGTAATCCACAGCGGGTCTGTGCTGAAAGCCCATGCGTCCAGCTGCGTTCTTGAATTCATTTCAACGCCGATTGCAGCGAATGAAAAAAGGTTGCCCTGAAGGCCCGCGCCCAGGAGCAACTGAGCGGCATCCCCCCCACTGATTGAAGTAACGGCGCCTTCATTCAGGTGAAGTTTGACTGAATGTGATTCATTGCCAAAGCTCAGCGACTGCAGGAGTTTGGCCATGAAATCAGTGCCAGTGCGGGTCTGGAAGTAATTGTATCCATCGGCCCGGTTGTTGTTAATCTGATTGTTTGAAGTACCCCCAATCAGGGCGGCCTGACCGCCTAAATGCAGCATGGAATTTTCGGAATAGGGCAATGTGCCCTGCACACCGGCCTTAACGCTGCCCCAACCGCCGCTTTTATTGGTGTTGGTATAGTTACTCGATCCAAAGGCCGCGACAGACGCAAAAAGGTCGATAAAAGGACTGACCCCATAGGAAGCGGCCCCGAGTCCGTTGATGATATTCGCGTCTTTATTGGGTGTTGAAACAAACGCTTTATTCTGGTTATACCAGTTACCAGTAACACTGAACGTAAGACGCCCCTCTCCAATCGGTTCAGCAGAGCTCACGATACTTAATCCCCGTGTGGCCTCACTGTTGATAACAGGGGTGACATCATAATAATACGCATGGATCATTTGGGGAGACAGGCTTGCGAATAGCGCTGCGGCTATGACGCGAATACCTGTCCAGGTTCTTGAAGCTTTGGGTTTTACCATTGGGACTCCTTGAGTTAATTGAATGAGACACGTTTTAGCTCTTTGTGAATACCGTTGCTCCCATACACAACCTGCCAAGCAATAGTAATGCCATAGGCCGTTTCTTTGATAATTCAGCGAAACAGGGCGAACCAAGTTGTTAAACAAATCCGTTCTCATTCCCATTAATGAAATCGAGAATGACTTCATCGAGACTGAATGATGAAAAGCCCGCCTGTTAAAGGCGGGTTCTTTTTATTATCTTTCCTGTGCGGCAACGCAACCATAATAAGAGGAGTCGTTATGCCAGTCCATCCCCTTGCCGGAAAGCCCGCGCCCAAAGAGATACTCCCCAACATTCCGCGCCTGCTTGCGGCCTATTACACGCAATCGCCTGACGCGGGCGTGCCGGAGCAGCGCGTGGCCTTCGGCACCTCGGGCCACCGCGGTTCGTCGCTGAAAAACAGCTTCAACGAAAACCATGTGCTCGCCATTTCGCAGGCCCTCGCCGAATACCGCGTTGCGCAAAAGACCACGGGTCCGCTGTTCATTGGCATGGACACGCACGCGCTCTCCGAGGCCGCGCTCCGTTCGGCGGTAGAGGTCTTTGCCGCGAACGGGGTTGACGTCAGGGTCCAAACCGGGTTCGGCTACACGCCAACGCCCGTCATATCCCACGCGATACTGGCATTCAACCGCAATAAAACAAGCGGGCTCGCGGACGGCGTGGTCATTACCCCTTCGCACAACCCGCCCGATGACGGCGGCTTCAAGTACAACCCGCCCAGCGGCGGCCCGGCCGACACCGGCACCACCAAAACCATCCAGGAGCGCGCCAACGCCATTCTTTCGGACGGACTCAAGGGCGTCAAACGCATCCCCTTCGAACGGGCGATGAAGGCGTCCACAACGCATGCGCATGATTATATAAAACCCTATGTCGACGATCTCAAGAATGTGATCGACATGGACAAAATCAAGTCCGCGGAGCTGAACATCGGCGTGGACCCGCTGGGCGGTTCCGGCATCGCCTTCTGGGCGCCCATGGCCGAACAGTACGGGCTCACGCTGACAATTGTCAACAAGTTCGTGGACCCGACCTTCAGTTTCATGTGCGTGGACAAGGACGGAAAGATACGGATGGACTGCTCCTCTCCTTATGCCATGGCCGGGCTCATCGGTCTCAAGGACAAATTTGACATTGCCTTTGCCAACGACCCGGACTACGACCGCCACGGCATCGTGACGCGTTCCGTTGGCCTGATGAACCCCAATCACTACCTGGCCTGCGCCATCTGGTATCTGTTCCAGAACCGGCCCGGTTGGAAAAAAGAGGCGGCCGTCGGCAAAACGCTGGTATCCAGTTCCATGATTGACCGCGTGGCAAACGCCCTTGGGCGGAAGTTGTGCGAAGTACCCGTGGGCTTCAAATGGTTCGTGGACGGCCTGGTCAGCGGTACCCTCGGGTTCGGCGGTGAAGAGAGCGCAGGCGCATCGTTCTTGCGAAAAGACGGCAGCGTGTGGACCACGGACAAGGATGGCATCCTACTCAATTTATTGGCAGCGGAAATGACCGCAACACTCGGCCGCGACCCGGGACAGGTTTACAAGGAGCTCGAGGCAAAATTCGGCAGCCCGCTTTACGAGCGTATGGACGCGGCTGCAACTCCGGCGGAAAAGAAAACGCTCGAAAACCTTTCGCCCGAAGCGGTCAAGGCCGAGACCCTGGCCAACGACAAAATCACCGCACGTCTGACTGCGGCGCCGGGCAACAACGCAAAGATAGGCGGGCTCAAGGTCGTCACGGACAATGGCTGGTTTGCAGCGCGGCCCAGCGGTACCGAGGACGTCTACAAGATTTACGCTGAAAGTTTCAAAGGCGCGGACCACCTGAAACGCATTCAGGCCGAGGCGCAGACCATTGTTGCGGACGCATTCAAGTCCGTAAAATAAGGAGCCGGGCCATGGAGAAAAAAAATTACCACGAATCGCTCACGCGCCTGCAGGCCGCGCTCAAGGGCACCACGTTCAATGACCACGGCCACAAGCAGGCCGCGCTGGAGCTGCACGACAACGTCAAGGTCATCCTCGAGCATCCGGGCGAGGCGCCGTTTGCCCACCATTACCGGCTCATGGGCCGGCTGCAGGACGCGGTCACACGCTTTGAGGCCTCGCACCCGGGGCTCACGGCCGCGGCCGCGAGCGTCATCGATGCGCTGAACAAAATGGGGATATGAACCGGACAAAGTTTCTCCTCCTCCCCTCCGAGTTTCTGTTTCAATGGGTTTCAATTCCCGTCTTTGAACCCTTTCCCGCATTAATTATATTTTAGTTATAGATCTCTTTTCAAAACAGGAACCCTTTGTCACCATGGAAAATACGGAAGCAACGAACGAAGACCGGGTGACCCGGAGTTGAAAGAGGCCGTAAAGAACGCGACCCTCGAATACATCAAAGAGACAAAGCGGCCCGAGGACCACAAAGGCGAACGCATTTACCTTGAGGTGACCTTCCGCGGCAACAAACGGATGTATTACATGGTTTCGCGCGGGGCGGGCATCCGCGTGAACGATTGCGTCATTGCGGACGTGGAAAAGGGCCACGACATCGGCCATGTCACCTGTTCCGGCCGGCTGGCCGAAATCAAGCACGGACCCACGGACGGGCATAACATCATCCGCAAGGCCACCGAACAGGACCTGCAAAAGTTCGAAAAAATCATACAGGACGAAAAGGCCTCCTTTGACATATGCCGGGAAAAAGTCCACTACTACCGGATGGAAATGAATCTCGCGGAAGCGGAAAAGCAGTTCGACGAGTCCAAGATGACCTTCTACTTTCTTGCCGAGCAGCGCGTCGACTTCCGCGAACTCGTCAAGGACCTGGCCGGCACCTTCAAGACCCGCATCGAACTCCGGCAAATCGGCGTGCGCGACGAGGCGCGCCGGCTCTCGGGCGTGGGCGTCTGTGGCCGCGCGCTCTGCTGCGCCAACCACCTGGCCGCCTTTGAGCAGATCTCCACGCAAATGGCCCGCACCCAGCACCTGTCGCTCAACCAGTCCAAGCTCTCGGGCAACTGCGGCCGCCTCAAATGCTGCCTCAAGTACGAACTTGACTTTTACGAAAAAATGAACCACGCGCTCCCGCAGCCCGGCTCCCGCGTCAAAACGCCCAAGGGCGACGCGGTAGTAGCGTCTGTCAATATCATGAAATCGCAAGTCAAGCTCCGTTACACCGAAACCGGCAGCGAAGAGGTGCTGTCGCACGAGGATTTCCTCGTAGCCACCGGCAAAGCGCAGCCCAAACCGGCCGAAGCGCTCCCGGTCGAGGCCGCGTCCGCCGAAACCGAGACCCTGCCGGATCCTGCGGAAACCACACCCTAAAAAACCGCATGGAAAAATATCTTGTCACCGCCGCGCTGCCCTATGCCAACGGTCCGGTCCACATCGGCCATATCGCGGGCGCCTACCTGCCCGCCGACATCTATGTCCGCTTCCTCCGCCTGACCGGGCAGGAGGTCGTCTTCATCTGCGGCACGGACGAGCACGGCGTGCCCATCACCCTGGCCGCGGAAAAAAAAGGACAGCCGCCCAAAGCCTATGTGGAAGATATCCACACGCAGATCAAGGAAACCTTCCGCCGGGTCGGCATGTCCTTCGACAATTTCTCCGGCACGGCACGCCCCGTGCATTACGCACAAACCACGGAGTTCTTCCTGGCACTCGACAAAAACGGGTACCTTGAAAAGAAGGGCATTCAGCAGCTTTATTGCGGCCATTGCCGCCGTTTTCTGCCCGACCGATATGTCGAAGGGACCTGTCCCCTGTGCCATAAAGAAGGGGCGCGCGGCGATCAGTGCGAGGCCTGCGGCAGCGACCTCGACCAGATCACTCTGATAAGGCCGGTCTGCAAAATCTGCGGCGGGACTCCGGAACAGAAGGACACGTTTCATTGGTTTCTCAAGCTTTCCAAGTTTGAACCCCAACTCAAGGCCTGGCTGGACAAAAAAAAAGGGGCGTGGAAGGAAAACGTCCTGAACTTCGCGCAGGGCCTCCTGTCACAGGGACTGCCCGACCGCGCAATCACCCGCGACATGGAATGGGGCGTGCCGGTCCCCTTCCCCGAGGGCGCGGGCAAGGTCATTTACGTGTGGTTCGATGCGCCCATCGGTTACATCTCCTCCACCATCGAATGGGCCACGGAGGTGAAAAAGGACCCGGAACTCTGGAAGCGCTACTGGCATGATCCAAAGACGCGGCTGGTGCACTTCATCGGCAAGGACAACATCGTCTTCCATTCCATCATGTGGCCCGCGGTCCTCATGGGCGTGGGCGGTTTCTGCCTGCCCTGGCAGATCCCGGCCAACGAGTTCCTGAACCTCGAGGGAAAAAAGGTCTCCACCAGCCGCAACTATGCCATCTGGATCCATGAGTTCCTCGACGTCTTTTCGCCCGACATGCTGCGCTATTACATCGCGACAAACGCCCCGGAAACCAAGGACGCGGACTTCAGCCTGAAGGAGTTCCAGGCCATCGTCAATGGCGAACTCGCGGACGTGCTGGGCAACTTTGTCAACCGCACGGTCACCTTTGTACACAGGTATTTCAACGGCACGGTGCCGCCCCTCTCCGTCCCGGATGCCGAAACGCAGGCCCTGCTGGCCCGCATTCCCACCGCGCGCGCTGACATCGGGACGGCCTATGCCGGGTTCCAGGTCCGCAAGGCCGCATCGCTGCTCATGGGCCTGGCCCGCGACGCCAATAAGTACTTTAACGACCAGGCGCCGTGGAAGAGCCGCAAGGACAACCCGGACAAGTGCGCGACCACGCTCCACGCCTCCCTGCACCTCATCCGCGCGTTGGCCGTGCTGGGCTCGCCGCTGTTACCCTTTACCGCTGAAAAAATGAAGGCGCTCTTTCCGGCCGGCACGGACCTGGCGTGGAACGGCCTCGAAACCCCGCTCGCTGCGGGCGCGGCCGTGGGCGCGCCCGAAATCCTTTTCCAGAAAATCGAGGACGCGGCCATTGCCGGATATGCGGACCGGCTCGGCACGGACGGCTGAACGGACGCGGTTGCAAGAACTATGGATACGTCCCTTTCCATTGAACTCAAGCGCAAGGGCCTGCATCTGCTTGCACTCATCATCCCGGTCGGCCTCTTCTTCTTCCCCGAACGGATCACGCTGCCCCTGCTCTTTTCCGTCACGGCCGCCTTTCTGGTTGTGGAGGCGAGTCGCGCGCTCTTTCCGGTTGTCCAGAAACAATTCCTCCTCCACTTTTCACCCCTGCTGCGCAAACACGAGGAAACCGCCTGGACCGGTTCCACCTTCCTGGTTCTGTCCGCGTCGCTCTGCACCCTGTTCTTTCTTCTGCTGGCCGGGACCCCAACGCTCCGGCCCGACGCGCGCCTTGCGCTCTATTACGCCTTCAGCTTCCTGATTCTGGGCGACGCGGCCGCGGCCGTGTTCGGAAAAACCTTTGGCCAGCGGCGCCTGTTCGGGAAAAAGACGCTCGAAGGCGCGCTGGCCTGTGTTGCGGCCTGCGCCACCTGGTACGCCCTCTCCCTGCTGTGGCTCCCGGACTCCATCGGCCCGGGCCTTGCATTCGCGGCCGCCCTGCTCACCGCGTTCCTCGAAATCCTTCCGCTCCGGCTTGACGACAATTTTCGCGTGGCGCCGGCCTGCTGCGGCTTGATTTACTGCATGCTCCGTCTGGAGGCCGGGCTATGACAAAAACCGCAACCGCCCTTCTCGTTGTCCTGCTGTGCGCGGCCCTGGCCCCGGCCAAAAACCTGTCGGTCGCCATGCTCGATTTCCAGTATCAGGGCGAAAACCTGGGCAAGCGCTGGTACGCCACGGCCCTGCCCGAGGCGCTCCTCCAACAGTTGTTGAAAAATGAGGGGGTGTCGGTCATGCCCGCGCCCCAGGTACGCCTCCACCGCAACAACCTGAAAAAAGGCAACAAACCCTCCGACATCTACACCTTCGGCAGCCTCCTCGACCTTGATTATTTCCTGTCCGGCGAGTACCAAATCACCGATACCGCCTTCACGGTGACGCTTTCCGTGTGGGACCTCCGCAAACAGCGCATGGAGGCCCTTACCATCGAAGGGAAGGAAGGAAGGTTCTTTGACCTTTCCGCGAAACTCGCCGAAGCGTTCCTGAAAAGCGCGGCCCCGGGCAAGCCGTTCAAACCCGCGCCGCCCCCCGCAAAAAGCGAACCGCTGTTCGGCATCTACGCCAAGGCCATGGACGAGTACGCGCAAAACCGCCTGCCCGAGGCCATGTTCTCGACGCGGCGCGCCCTCGATTTTGACAAGGACTATGCGCCCGCCCTCCTGCTCCTGGCGCGCCTGTACAGCCGGTCGGGGCAAAAGGCCAAGGCGCTCGCGGCGGTCAAACGCGTCTACGATCGCAACCCCGGCGACTGCGAGGTCGTGGCCGAGTACGCCCGGTTCCTGACCTTAAGCGCAAAGACCGGTGCGGCCCTCAAGCTGCTCAAGGAAAACAAGTCCCTGTGTGCGGGTTCCTATTTCCTGAACAGCGCCTTTGGCGCGGCGTACCTCGAGGAGGGCTTCTTCACGGTCGCGATTTCGTATCTCGTAAAAGCGATCAACGCCGACCCGGGCATCACCGAAGAGGTTTTCCTGCTGGGCAAGGCCTACCTCGGCTCCGAGGACTACCCAAAGGCCCAGGCCTCCTTTGAAAAAGCCGTGGCCCTTGAGGGCGACAATCCCATGTACCGCTGCATGCTGGGCATCGCTTACCGGAGCGGCGGGGACCTCATCCGCGCAGTGAAAATCCTCGAGGAGCTGCTGGTCCGGAACCCGGACTTCCTGCCCGCCACCTTCCAGCTCGCCTACGCGTACAACATGTTGGGCTGGCAGAAAAAGGCCCTTCAGGTCCTGAACATCGCGCTCCCGCGCAACCCGGCCTCGTCCGACCTGCTCACCGGGCTGGCCGTCACATACATGAAGCTGGGCGAGGACGCGCAGGCCGAGGCCTTCTTTAAAAAAGCCATGGAAAGCGACCCCGCCTCCCCCACGGTACTGAACAACTACGGCGTCTTCATGCTCGAAAAAAAGCGCGACCGCGATGCGGCCCGCCTGCTCTCCAAGGCGCTGGAAAAGGACGTCCGAAATCCAGGCATCGCGCTCAACCTGGCCACGGCTTACGAACGGCTGGGCAGGTATGAGGAGGCACGAAAAAACCTCGAACTCGCAGTGGAATCTTCGCCGGGCAATGTGGACGCACGAAAAAAACTCAGTAACATTTACCGGGCCACGGGCCAGAACGAAAAGGCCCTGTCCATTCTCGCGGAGGTGCTCTCCCTCAACGCACAGGACTACGAATCTAAAATAGAATATGCCCGCCTGCTGCTGGTCATGGGCCGCAAGGAGGAGGGCGTCAATGTCCTCGAAGACGTGGTCAGGAACAATCCCGGGAACAACGACTATCTCTACCTGCTGGCTGAATCCTACAACAGCATCGAATGGTACGACATCGCGCTCCTCAAGCTCGAAAAACTCCTTGAAAAAAACCCGAACAATGCGCGGGTCCTCAGACTCCTCGGTGAAATCTACTTCAAGAAAGCGTCCAAAGACGGGAGAATCAACAAGGAACTGGGGCTAAAATGCCTCTTTTACGCAAAAAATGCCTATACGCTGGCACCCGACAACCCGGCCGCAGTGGTCTGGTACGCCCGTGCGCTCTACGATTTCAAGAATGACCCAGCCACGGCCTACCCCCTTTTCCAAAAGGCCCTTGGCATGGATCTGGCGCCCGAGATGCGCAAGGAAGTCAAGCGATACCTGAAGGGAAAATAGGCGTAGGATTTTTCGCCTGCGGACAGCTCCTCCGAATTGCTTGAATTGCCCTCCTTTTGTAACATATTTTTCTATTATTCTATATTATTTAGCAACGATAAAAAATGTCCATCCTAAAATCCATTTTGTTCTCTCCAAACACCACGAGCGCACGTCCGGCAATCGTATTTCTCTCCTGCGCGTCACTCGTGGCCCTTTTTTCCATTGCCATCCTTGAAATTGTGATCCTGGTCCTGGGCGCCAACGGGATTTTCCCGAGTGCGGCCGCGGCCGAATGGATCCTCCGGATAAAAACCTCGGCCATCAGCCTTCTCCATGGAATATAAGCGGTTCTCCTATTTCCTCCTGTTCGGTTTCGCGGCCGTGCTCGTGGGCGTCCTTTTCGAGTACGTCCCGGGCGGGTTCCTCCTCAAGCTGGCGCTCGCCATCCTGTTCCTCGGCACGCCCGGGGTCTGCGCTGTAATCGAATACCGGAGCACCCGCCGGCTCCACTACCGGCTCGATGAGTTCCAGCGCCTCCTGAATGAAAGCTTCAACACCATCCTGAAGGAGTCGGCCGAGGACATGGGACTCGACGAGGCCCTGCAGGTCCTCGAGGGCCGTGACATCACGCCCGACCAGACCACCACCCTTTCCCGCCAGCTGGAATATTCCCGCAGCCTTTTTTCCAAGGAGATCCGCGTCTTTCAGCAGAAGAACCGGATCATCAAGGAACTGAACGACAAGATTCTCTTTTCCAAGCAGCAGCTCGAGGCGGTCTTTGACGCCCTGGAGGACGGGCTTTGCATCGTGGACAACGAGCTGCGCATTTTCCGCCTCAACAAGGCCTTTGCCCGCTCCTGCGGCAAGGACGACCTCAAACAACTGCTCGGGAAAAAAAGCCACGAATGCTTTCCCGGCTTCGCCGGGCCCGGTGCGGACCGCCACGCCCTCCAGGTCTTTGCCACGGGCGACCGGGTCACCGGCATTCCGCTGGAATCGTTTTTGAACGGCCCCAAAATGTATTTTATCTACAGCGTGTTCCCCATCGAGAACGAGGGGCGCGTCATTTACGTGCTCCAGCATTTCCGGAACATTACGGTGGAAAAGAAAATGAACGAGCAGCTCATCCGGTCGGCCAACCTCGCCTCCATCGGTACCATGATCGCGGGCATCGCGCACGAAATGAACAACCCGCTCTCGGGCATCTCCGGGACCGCATCCAATATGAAGAATATGCCCGCGTCCTACGGCCTCAACGACAAAGGCCAAGAGCGCATTTCGGACATCCTCGATTCCGCGGGACGGGCCGAGATTATCCTCAAAGGCCTGCTCGACCTCTCGCGCAAAAAAGAGAGCCAGTTTGTCATCATGAACCTGCAACCCCTCGTGGACCGCGCCCTGCAGTCCATCCATATGAACGGCTTCCAACAGGTCCAAAAGCGCATCGACATTGAGCCCGGCCTCAAGCCCGTCGCCAACTGCGACCCGGACCGTGTCATGCAGGTCCTCATCAACCTGCTCACCAACGCCACCTTCGCGGTGCTCGACCGGGCCCGGCGCGACATTGCCGTGGGCCGCGCCTATACCCCGGAAGTGATCGTCAGCGTCCGGTCCAAAGGCCACGACACCTTCCTCCTCTCCGTGTCCGACAACGGCGTGGGCATCCCCGAATCCAAGCTCTCCCAAATCTTCGATCCCTTCTTCACCACCCGTCCCCCGGGCCAGGGCACCGGTCTCGGACTGTCCATCTGCAACAAAATCATGATGGAGCACAACGGCCGCATTACCGTTGAAAGCGTCCCGGACGTACGCACGGTCTTTTCGCTCGAATTCCCGAAAGCGGGGATGGAATGAGCCCCAAGCCCCGGGTCCTCGTGGTGGACGACGAAAAGCTTATCCGCGAAATGATCGCGGACTTCCTCGAACAGGACTACGCGGTCACCACGGCCAACAGCGGCGAATCGGCCCTGGCCCTGCCCGGCATTGCGGGCTTCGACCTGGTCATCTCCGACATCAACATGCCCGGCATCCCGGGC
Organism: Fibrobacterota bacterium; assembly: GCA_043802925.1. GTDB lineage: Bacteria > Fibrobacterota > OXYB2-FULL-49-7 > OXYB2-FULL-49-7 > JAEUSG01 > JAZDKP01. The sequence continues at coordinate 11,128 of JAZDKP010000044.1, forward strand.
TACGAGCTGCTGAAGCGCGTGCGCCAGCTCTCCCCGCGCACCAAGGTGGTGCTCATCACGGCGTACGATGTCGACAACTATGTGCGCATGGCCAAGGAGCACGGGGTCTGCAACATCATCTCCAAGACCGTGCCCTTCAACTTCTCCGAGCTCGCCGTTGTGGTGCGCAACCTCATTTCCGGCGACATCTTCGGCATTGAAAAATACATGGCCCCGGGCTTCCAGCGTCTTGACACCTACACGGTCCGGAGTTCGGCCGAGGCCAAGGATGTCCGCGAGGACATCCTCAAACTTTTCCTCCAGCACATCCAAAGCACCGGCGAACTGCGCCTCGTGCTCGACGAAATCGTGACCAACGCGCTCTACCATTCCCCGCGCGACCCCCAGGGCAACGAAAAGTACAAGGAGTTTTCCAACATCGTACTCGACGAAACCGAGTTCATCACCCTGGACTGTGTCATTGATCACGAAAAATACGGGGTGGGCATCGTGGACCGGCAGGGCTCGCTTTCCAAGGAGACCGTGCTCTATAAAATCGACCGCCACATCAAGGGCGAAGGCATCCTGGACGACAGCGGCCGCGGCCTGTTCATGTCGCGTATCTTCGCGGACCGGCTCATCGTCAACATCGATCCCGGCAACAAGACCGAAATCATCGTGCTCAATTACCGTTCCCCCATTTACCAGGGCTTCAAGCCG
>JAZDKP010000045.1:0-2075 GCA_043802925.1 Fibrobacterota bacterium
TAGTCGGCCAGGTATTGTTTGAAATCGTTATAGCCAAATATGGAAACCATAAAACCCCTTTCCTTACCCTAGAAATATATAAATTGACAAAGAAAAGCAATAGAAAATTGCAATTAACGTGTACATTTCGGACACAATAATTTTATCGGGGAAAGGGGGAGAGTTCCCTGTGAAAATATTAACTGGAGATAGGTGAGGATAGGCGCCCCTTTCCGCCGCAGGGATTGTTTTTAACCGGCCGGACCATTTATTTTATCTAACTATTTTTCACGAAAGGTCGGCACAATGACGGCTGTCAAAGTCTGTAAATTCGGCGGGACTTCGCTCGCGACACGCGCCCAGATGGAAAAATGCCTGGAGATTATGCTCGCGGACAAATCCCGGAAGCTCATGGTGGTCTCGGCCCCGGGCGCACGTGAAAAAGGGGACATCAAAATAACGGACCTGCTCATCCGCGCGGCCGCGGAATACCGGCAGAGCCAGACGTCTGTATCCGCAGAGCAGGTCCTTGCGCGGTTCCAGGAAATCGTCCCGGACGATGCGCCACTGTTGGGCCATCTCAGGGAAAAACTCCAGGCCGCGCTTTCCAACACACAAGCGGATAATTACGAGGAGGCGGTCAAGGCCTTCGGAGAATACGCTTCGGCCTGCGTCATTGACAGCATCCTGAAGAGTAAGGGCGTGGCCTCGGAGATGCTCGACCCGCTGGACTTGGATTTTCGAATCATCGGGAGCGGCCACAGCGCCCTTCCGGACCCCAAATGCTTCAAACGGATGGGCAAGGTCATCCAGTCAAAAAAGGGGCTCGATATCGCGGTCATCCCCGGCTTTTACGGGTATGACAAAGCCGGCAAGTTGATGACGCTTCCACGGGGCGGCAGCGACACCAGCGGCGCGGTGGTGGCGCGCGCGGCCAAGGCTGCGGTCTACGAGAACTGGACCGACGAGGACGGACTGAAAAAAGCCGACCCCCGGATTGTAAAGGATGCGGCCACCATCACCGAAATGACCTATGACGAGGCGCGGGAACTCGCATACATGGGCTTCAAGCTGCAGGACGCCTGTTTTGAACCCCTGAAGGGAAACGGAATCGTCCTGAATGTCCGGAATACGAATAATCCCGCGCACCCCGGCACCCGGATTGTGGACGCGCGCGACGTGCCCCCGGACGAACGGATTGTGGGCGTGGCATGCGAAACAGGCTTTGTCTCCATCGGCATGCGGAAGATGTACATCGACAAAGAAGTGGGGTTTGGCCGGAAAATGCTCGGGGTCGCCGAAAAGATGAACCTGCCCTACGAGCACACACCCGACGGGGTGGACAGCGCGGCCCTGGTCCTGGCCAAGAAGTACCTCAAAGCAGACGGAGCGCTGGACAATGTGGTCACGGCGCTCAAGAAGGCGTGCCGTCCCGAAGCCATGATGATTCGCGACCTGGCGCTTGTTTCGGTTGCGGGCATCGGCATGAAAACCCATTTCGACGTGCACGCGCGGACCTTCGCGGCCCTGGCGCGTGAAAAAATCACGATTCACATGATCGACGAGGGGGCGGACGACCTGAGCTTTTTTATCGGGATTGACAACGCCCGGTCCGCGGACGCGGTGCAGACCGTTTACCGGGAGTTCTTTTAAGCGTCCGTCACGCCTGGAATCATGGTTTTATGCATCGCCCATAAGGGGGTCGCCATTTTTTATGCGCGTCTCGCATGAACAAAATCGGTAATCTTGTTCAGCCAGGTCTGGGTGATCCAGCTGCGACTCATTTCTTTCCGGGTCCATGCGCTCTTCTGTCGCGCAAGCATATCAAAATCTATTTTAGTGATTATTTCCAGTAGCTTTTCAAGCGAAAACGGCTTGGCTAAGAACGCATTTGCGCCCAATCGCATGCCTTCACTTATTTCGAATGATTCTGCTTCACCGCTGATCAACAGTATATACTAATCAGTGCAATATATAGTTACCATAACGCCTCGTAACTATCCTATATTATATGTGTGAGGACACAAGACTTCCGCTCTCTCCCTGCCACCGCCCAGGTGGACATTCGTCGCAAAGCCGTCCAAGCTGTTCTGGAT
>JAZDKP010000046.1:0-2021 GCA_043802925.1 Fibrobacterota bacterium
CGGGCGCTGAGCCAGGCGATGCCGGCGACGGCCAGGGCCGGGAGGAGCCGCAGCGCCAGCAGCGAATCGCCAAGGATCAGCCGGTTCAGCTTCAGCAGGAAGATCGCCAGGGGCGGGTGGTCGACATAGCCCCAGGCGAGATGGTCGCTGCAGGCGATGTAATAGAACTCGTCGCGGAAATAGCCGTAGCCTCCCGAGATTAGCGCCGGGACCTGGACGGCCACGACCCCCAGGGCGACCCACAGGCCTGGAGACCAACTGGCAATGAAAGAGGAGAATTTCTTCATTTATTTCTCGCTTGATCATACTCCATTCCGCGGCGAATTTTCAACCGGGGACATTGGATACAGGTCTTACATTATTTCATTTGATTTGATAAAGGAGATATCGGGGACTGGGAAGGACTGATAATCGGAGAATCGTACTCGAGAATCGTTCTCGGTGCTTGACTTCTTGACTTTGTCTGAAAAGAAATTGGGCACGTTGAGGGATTCTTGGGTGACGGTTCTTGACAATTTGACATTGCCGGGTACTATTGAGTCATGGAAACAATTGAATTGCCAGCACCATTCTCAATCGCCCGCGGGGATACCACCCAGGCCATCGGGCATACCCGGTGGAATATTACCGCCCCTTAATCCGGGCAACAGGCCCCCGGGAGGTCCGTCAATCCATGATCTTCACTGCGGCCGAAATTGGCATGGATCTTGCGGGTACTTTTCGTGTGCTTAGGAGGAGGCTCATAAGGATATAAAAGAAAACATCAGCTGGGCGAGATGGTCTCCTCGTACGGGAAAGACGTCGAAATCGTGGTCAGGAGGCACGGCGTCCCGTGCCGGATGGAAAAGAAATAGCCGCCTTGTTTGCCAATGAGGTAGGAGGACAAAAATGGGAATTTTCAAAAAAAGAACCGAGAATATTGACAAATTGATCGCAGAACGGGATCGGCTTGCGAAAGAGATCATCCCCATATTGCAGGAGCAGGTTCGCAACAATCCAAATGACGGCAAATTGCATCTTGAATTGGTGAAAGCGTTGGCAATGGCGGGACAACTGGATGAAGCCAAGGCGGAAAGCAATGCGGCGATGCTCAAATTCCCCGTTTCACTTCGCCAGCCCGTCTGGAATCTCCAGGCCGAGATCAACCGGCTGATAGAACAGAAGCGCTTGGGCATATAGAATGTATCAAGAAGACGTCTTGGATAAAATTCGGGCATGGGGAAAATTGATTTCACTCGGCCGCATTAAAAGGGGGCAAACATGAAGAAAGTAATACTCGAACAATTATTGTCGACCCAGCCACAGAATACCCAACAACAGGTCGGCAATGCCTACAATCCGGTAAAATGCAATTTTGAGTTCGCCGCGTCGGTGTCCATGGACATCACCCAGCAGCGGATGGATGAGGCCAGCGACCGGGGTTTTATTGTTTGGTGCAACAAGGATGCCAAATCTGCTATTGTGTATGGAGCCGGGAATATCTATCAGGACAAGTTCACGGACTGCATGAATTGGCTGAAGCTGATCGGCATCAAGGGCGAGACGGTCATGGTTCACTTTGAGGGTAATGATGGAGATAAATTGATCAACATTCAAAATTAATGGTCGACAGTGGATGCCACCTGGAAAAAGAACATGCGGGACATTGCAAGTGTTTCCCTATCCACATCTTTTCCACTCAGTGCGTTTGAATGTGTGCCGTCCCTTTTTTAGAATCCGGCTTCGAGTACAGTTGCTTTTATTTTTGCGGTGGCTTGTTTCGCAAATTAATGAGACAGAAAAGGAGTGAAAATGAAAAAAAAACACCTGTTGATCCTGATCATATTGATCCTGGTTTTATCGCCATCCATGTTTTCTATGGATGGTGGCAGTGATAATTATCCCCATGGACGATATGGCATTGGCTTTCAGCGCATTACCTGGAATTGCTGGGGTTTCAGCGGCATGTTTGAACTGACTCCGAAACTGGCAATTGAAGGATTGTATGGATTATTCGGGGACAGGCAGGCTTATGGCTTTCG
>JAZDKP010000047.1:0-25235 GCA_043802925.1 Fibrobacterota bacterium
CATTAATCAAGACGCCCAACTCATTTAAGAATAGTAGGTTGTGGTTTCCGAATCCAATATATATAGAAGAAAACTTGAATTTCTTTAAGTGACTTAGGTATATTTATCCGTCTGTCTCTATATCCGGCCCTTCATGTTTGATGAGGTCAAACCCATATGGTGCAGGTACAGGTGTCCGCTCTGGCAATCGATGCAGGAACCCATTCTCCCATTATGCTCCTCAAGGAAGAAAAAGGCGAAAAGGTGCTTCCTATCTGGATTGGTTTTCCGGAAGCCAGCGCCATTGCATTGGCCCGCAGTTATGAAAAGAACGAAATCGAGCGTCCCCTGACGCACGACCTGCTTAAGATGATCCTGGACGCGCTGAACGCCCGTCTCATCAAGGTGGTGATCGACGAACTGAGCGGCACAACCTACAAGGCCAAGCTTTACCTCCAGTCCGGCAATGGGGACTGTTACCTCGATTCGCGTCCGAGCGACGCCATCGCGCTGGCCCTGCGCACCGGGGCGCCCATCTACATCGAAAACAGCGTGTTCGGAAAAGCCGGCACCGCGGACGAAGGGGCCGCGCCCGACATTGACGAACTCCGCAAGCGCCTCCGCGAAATCGACCCGAGCGACTTCGGAAAATTTCATTTTTAACCCTGCGGCTTTGCGAATGGCCAAACTGCTCGTCGCCCTCCTGCTGCTTTCGGCTGTTGCGCTGCATCCGGCGCACCGGTTTCTCCGACCCAAGGAAAAGGAGCTCCCGCCCCCGGACCGCACCGTTTCAGAAGCCACGCTGAAGGGGGCGGAAAAGGCCTTCCGCAGCGCGGTACAGCTGTTCAAGGAACGCAAGTATGACAAGGCGCTCCCCGGTTTCTTAAAAATCCTGAAAAAGTGCGATGCCTGCCCATTTGCCGAAGCGTCCGCGGTCCTGGCCGCGGAATGCGAGCTCAAACTCAACGACCTCGAAGAGGCCCGCTGGCTGCTCCGGCTCTTTCCGAAACGCTTTCCTGGGTCACAATACCAATCCCGGTGCGATTACCTTTCCGCCTATCTCCAGGCCGTAAGCGGGGACGCCTATGGCGCGGCACAGCACTACCTCGCGGTCTACCAATCCACCCTGCACCCGGAGCTGGCACGGCTTTCGGCCCAGTCCCTGATGCTGCTTTTTGATGCGCGGCTCTCCCCGGACCAGATTGACGCTCTGGCCGGCCGTATCGATTCCGTGGATCCGCTCCATGGCGCAGCGCTTTATTACGCGGGCAAACGCTATCTGGAATTGCGTGAAAATGTCAAGGCCGGCAAGGACCTGGCCGCCTTTACCGGCCGGTTTTCCGGCCATCCGCTTTTTAACGATGGCGTGGAGCTTCTGAAGCGGGTCCGGAGGAGCGGGGACCGCACCGTGAAAATCGGTGTACTCGTTCCGCGGACAGCGGAGAACTCCCTTTTCAATGATATCGGTTCCAGCATCCTGCGTGGCATCGAGATTGCTGTGGAATATTACAACGCATCGCATTCCGATTCCGTGCGCCTGGTGGTCCGCGACACCCGGGCCAGCGCTGCGCGGGTCTTCCAATTGACACGCGAACTGATGGAAAAGGAAGGGGTGGCGGCCATCATCGGCCCCCTGTCAAGCGATGAACTCTGCGTGACCGGGGCGCTCACGCTCGGGAAGGGAATTCCGGTCGTGTCGCCCAAGGCCTCGGGCATGGGCATTGATTCCCTCGGAGGCCATGTCTTCCTTTTCACGCCGACCAAGGCGCGCATCCTGCGTGTGCTGGCGGATTATGCGTTTGATTCGCTCAAGATTCGCGAGTACGCCATGGTCTTTCCGAACGATGAGTACGGCAGCGTCATGGCCGCGGCGTTTCGCGATGCGGTCGAGGAGCGCGGGGGCGAGGTGTTTGGCTACGAAATGTACCAGCGCGGTGAAAAGAACTTCAAAGAGGTGCTCTCGCGCCTGCATGTAAAAAAAGTCGAGTCCATCTTTGAACAGCAAGCGCTGGATCGGGGTGAAATGATGTCCCTTTTCGAGAACCGGGTCATCGTGGTCGATTCCCTTTTTATGGCCGATTCGGCCGTGCAACTCGGGGCGGTCTTTATGCCCGGATACCCCGAAGAAATCACCATCCTGGGACCCCAGCTCCCTTTCTATCAAATCCACACGCAGATGCTCGGTGCGAGCGGCTGGATTGATGCGGACGTTCTCAAACATGCGGGCCGGTATATTGAAAACGCGGTGGTGGCCGAAGACTTTTTATTCGACAAATCCGCGACGCGGACCCGCGATTTTCAGGAGCGTTATGCCCGCCGTTACCGCGACAAGGCCGGCACGGACGCGGCCCTCGGTTACGACTGTCTTAATTTCATTCTTTCCGGGCTGGCAGAGGGCCCCGACCTTCTGCTCCGCCGCCTTCAGAAGACCGCGGAGTTTGAGGGCGCGCTGGGCCGGTTTGTGTTTGACCCTGTGACCCATTCCAACCAGAACGCCGTGCTCCTTAAGGTGACGGACGAGGAGTTCCGGCCGTTGCCGCTGTCCCGCACGGCCCCGTCAAAATGAAGGCCCGCGTCATGGAGTCTGTTCCGCGTGATCTCCGCCACCTCTGGCACCCCTGCTCCCAAATGAAGGACTATGCGGAAACGCCGCCGGTTAAAATCGTGCGCGGCCGTGGTGTCCATCTTTATGACGCCACGGGCCAATGCTATATCGACGGCATCTCCTCGTGGTGGGTCAATCTCTTTGGCCATGCGAACCCGCGCCTCAACCGGGTACTTGCGCGCCAGTCGCGCACGCTGGAGCACGTTCTCTTTGCGGGTTTTACCCATGAACCGGCCGTGGCCTATGCCGAAGCGCTGGTCCGCGTTGCGCCGCCCGGGCTCACCAAGGTTTTTTTTGCGGACAACGGGTCGTCGGCCGTGGAGGCCGCGCTCAAGATGAGCTATCAGTATGCGGTACAGAAGGCAGGAAAGAAGCGGCCCCTGTTCATCGCCCTTTCGGGCGGCTACCACGGTGAGACCGTGGGCGCGCTTTCCGTGGGCGGCCTTCCGCTCTACCGGACGGTCTATTCCGGTATGCTGATGCCGGTCCGTTTTGCCGCGGCCCCGGCCTGCCTTTCCTGCCCGTATGGAAAAACGCCGGTGTCCTGCGACGCGGAATGCCTGTCTTCCCTGAAAATTCTTCTCCGGAAAACAGGGGCGGATCGCGTGGCCGGCATCATCGTGGAGCCGCTGGTCCAATGCGCCAATCGTATGAATATGTATCCGCCGGTTTACCTGAAAAAACTGCGGGCCCTTTGCGACCGCGCCCGGGTCCACCTGATTGCGGACGAAATTGCCGTGGGATTCGGCCGCACGGGCCGCCTTTTCGCCTGTGAGCACGCCGGGATTTCCCCGGACCTTCTCTGCCTCTCCAAAGGCATTACAGGCGGATATATGCCGTTTTCCGCGGTGCTGGCCACACAGGACATTTTTGACGCCTTCTACGGCGACTGGCATTCGGGACGGGCCTTCCTGCACAGTCACAGTTACACCGGTAATCCGCTTGCCGCCGCCCTGGCGCTGGAGGTCCTCCATATATTCCGGGGCGAAAGAATTCTGGCCAAAATGAAGCCGCGGATTACGCAGATGGGGGAGCGGCTGCGCGCACTTTCGCGGCACCCCTTTGTGTCGGGCATCCGGCAAACCGGTCTCATCGGCGCGTTTGACCTGGTGTGCGACAAGGAATCCGGACAACCGTTTGCATCCCGCCTGCGCGCGGGCCGCGTTGTGTGCCGCGCGGCGTTGACGCATGGGGCCCTGCTCCGCCCACTCGGGGACACAATCTATTTTATGCCGCCGCTTGTGGTTTCGGAAAGGGAAATGGACCGGCTGTTTGATGCGGCCGTGAAAGCGCTAGGCGCACTCGGAACAGGCCGGGCCCGGGGCCGCGGAGACCAGGTTCAGAAATAATTCCCGGTCCGCGTTCAGCACAAAAATCAATTCCATAATACGATGGGCGCGCCACGAGGCCGCATTCCGTTTTGTCCATTCCTGCTTGATTGCCTGCGGGTTTGCGCAGGCGTCGGTCTGGAGCCGCCGTTGGACCTCCCGTTCGATTTCCGCAATCTGGCTTTGCATTTCGGACCGGAAGTCAATGGTCTTTTTTTCAAGGATGAACAGCTTGAGGCAGATGAAGAGATCTATTTCCTTGCGCCAGGAGCGGATTTCGCGTTCGCGGAAGCGGAAAAAATCGGCGCGGTTGGCGCAGATGAACTGTTTGAGCTGCTGCTTTATCTCCTCGAGTTCGCCGGCGTCATGTTTTGCCTTGAGTGCGTTGAGGTCGTGCATGGTGTGGGGAGGAAGGAAGGGGTTATGCTTTTTTCCCGAACGCGGTCGCAAAGGCCCGGGCGAATTCCACGGCCGTGGCGTAACGGTCATCGCGCTCTTTGGCGAGCGCGGTGCGGAACACCGCGTTGAGGGCCGCGTTGGTTTCGGCGGAATAAAGGAGGATGTCGGGAACGTCACCGTTGACGATGGCCAGCGAAAGCGTGGAAAGGTTGTCGCCAATGAAAGGACGTTTGCCGACCAGGGCCTCGTAGGCCATGGCCGCGAGCGAGAAGAGGTCGGAGCGGCTGTCGATGACCTCGCCCCGGATTTGTTCGGGCGACATGTAGTGCGGAGTCCCGAGCGTTTTCCCGGTCTCGGTGAGCGTGGCGTCAGTGAGCTTGGCCACGCCAAAGTCCATGATTTTCACGAGCGCGCCGTTGCTGACGAGCATGATGTTGCCGGGTTTGATGTCACGGTGCACAATGCCCGCCGCGTGCGCCTGGGTGAGGCCGTCCGCGACCTGGCTGATGATGCGGATGACTTCATCGACGCTGGGACGGCTGTTTTTATCGGCCAGCTTTTGCTCAAGGGTGACCCCTTCGAGGTATTCCATGGCGATGTAGGACAACGGCGGGATGTCGCCGAAATCGAAAATCGTGACGATGTTGGGGTGCGAGAGTCCGCCCGCGGCCTGTGCCTCGCGGTGGAACCGCGCATGCATTTCACCGCCATGCTGGCCCGCGCTGAAGCGCACGGTTTTGATGGCCACCACGCGGTTGATGGTGGGGTCCACGGCCTTGTAGACCGTGCCCATGGCGCCGCTTCCGATTTCCTTGATTACCTTATACCGGTGGATGCGCACCAGCTGGCCGTCGGCGCTGAACTGGGTGGTGGTGCTGAGGTCGTCTTTTCCGCTGAGCACTGTTGCCGCCGGACCGGACTTGAGGCGGCGGTAGAGGCGGTAGGTGAAAAAGCCGCCGAGGTAGAGCAGCGGGACATAGAAGGGGAGCCAGGCCTGGAAAAGGAAAAGGATAAATGAGAGGACAATGAGAGCGGCCGTGGTTCCAAACACCAGCGGCGCCACTTGGGAGAGCGCACGGCCCATGCTGAAGTCGGTCAGGAAGGCGAGGCCGATGAAAATGAGCAGGGGCAGCAGGATGGTCAGGTAAAAGGACGAGAAATTAATGAAGCTGTTGCGGTTGTCAATTGTGTTTTCAATGATGTTGGCCCATATCTCCGTGGCGGGCATGGCCTCGGAGAAGGGGGTGATTCGGGCCTCGGACTCGCGCTTGAGCGACAGGTCGGTGATGCCGATGATGACGATTCTTTCCTTGAGAAGGTCCTTGTTGAAGTTTTTTCCGAGGATGCCTGCGGCCGAGACATGGGGAAAGGTTTTGGCGGGGCCATAATAGTTGATCATGCTCGTGCCGTTCAGATTGATGGGCAGGGTGGGGCCGTCCTTGAAGGCGATGGACTGGGCGGGCCGGAGGACGAGGGAGTCTTTCTTTAACTGGCGGTAGATACCGGCGATTTGGAGGGAGACGGAGGTATAATAGTCATTGCCATAGCGGACGGTCTGAATGGCAAAACGGCTGTACCCGTCCGCGCTCACGGCAATATTATTGAAGCCGATACCGGCCGCCACCTCCGCAATCCGGGGTTCGGGGCTGTGCAGGTTTCCGGCCAGCATGATATCGTTGCTTTCATCGGCCTGTGGGATTTGGGTGATGCGGGTGGACGCAATGAACGGGGGCGCCATGGGAAGCGCCGCAGCCCCGGTTTCCTGGTACCGCTCAAAAAAATAGGGGAGCACGACATTGCCGCTCCGCTGGATGGCGTTGATGAGCATCGTATTGTCCTGCTCGGTCACGGACGATTCATCGGAGGCCGCGGCATTTTTCCGGAAAAAGATGTTCACAAAGATGACGGCCGGATCACAGGCGCTCACGGAATCGATCAGTTCCGCAATCTTTCCCCGCTTCCAGGGCCAGTCTCCGATTTCATTGATGCTGACGTCATCGATGGCGGCCAGCACGATATTGTTGCCCGGCTTTATTTCTCCACGCAGGCGGTAAAAACCCGTGGGGATGAAGGAGTCGAGCGTGTTGAGCAGTTCGCTGCGGTTAATGATAATCTGCAGGCCGAAAAGTACGAGCGCAATGAGTGTGATGCGGAGCCATTTCATAATATTATTGTGTAGGAATATAGGTTTTCAGCCGTGATCATGGCAAGCGGTCAGAGTTGCGTGTGTGGGACGTCTTCCCGGACCGAATGTTTTGCCATCAGGGCGCCGGCCACAATGAATGCGGCCGCAAGGACGATGCCGGAGCGGAGGGCGATACCGAGGTAGAGGCAGGCGAACAGGGTCGAGAGCAGAGGGATGAAATAGGAAGCGGACACGACCAGCAGCATATTGCCTCTTCGCATGGCCCGGTCCCAGAATACATACCCGAAGTTGGTCGTTATGATAAGGCCGCATAATTCCAGAAATGTTCTTGGCGACAGGTGCGTGGGTTCGGAAACGAACAGACGATAAATGCCCATGGCAAACCCGGTGGCCAGCATAAAGAAGGGGACCGCCCCTTTTCCCGCCGCGGCCCCGAACCGCCGGCTGAAATTTGAATAGAGACCCCAGGTCAGGGCCGCGACCAGGGCCAGGCAGAAAGGAAGCCGCCCTTTGATCAGGCTCTCTTTGAGCACGGACAGCGTGATCTCCTGGCCCTGCATCAGTGCCAGCGCTTCCCCGGCCGTCACGATAAGGACGGCCGGAATCAGTGTAAGCCGCGCGCGGGTTTTCAGGAGCGGAACGGAAAAAACAAGTATCAATGTTGGCCAGAGGTAGTTGAGGAGTCCGACCGTAAGCACCTGAAGGTGGTCGGCCGCCTGGCCGAGGGCCAGGTAAAAGCTGGAAAGGCAGAGGACGAAAAGGGAGCCGCAGGTCAGAAGGTAGGGGACGCTGAATTCGCGGAGGCGGTCACGGACATGTCCGCCCGAAACAAAAAGGGCCATTCCGACCCAGCCGCCTCCGGTGTAGACCAGGAAGGCCGTGGTGACGGTGCCAAGGTGTTCGGTCAGGCTGCGGGCCAGCGCCACGTTCAGGCTCCAGAGCAGGATGGCGGCAAATCCGAGTGTTGTGTCCAGGGTTGTGGAGGCAGGCTGTTTCAGCATCCGGATAAATATCGGTTTTCTGCATTGTCCGAGGCAAAACAATTGAATCGATTTTTACGATTTGTTATTTTGGAGTCGTACGAAAATATTTATATTGAATATTATGAAGACTCTTACCGGCCTTGTAAAAGCCCTCGTTCTCATCGGACTCATCTTCGGCGTCCTCTATTTCGGAATTGATTATTACTATGCTTCCCGCAAACCGGTCCACGCCGCGGTCCAAGAGCAGCGACCGGTCGTGATCGAGCTCCAGGTACTGAAAGAACAGATGGCGGAGTTCGAACAGGCCATTTCCGACCTTCAGAGGGAAAACAAACCCTACGAGGACGAGGCCGAAGCGCTGGAAGGCATCAAGGAAAAGATAAGCCGGCTGAAAAAAGAGGTCCATGCCCCGGTTCCGGCCCTCGTTTCCTCCGTCCCTGCGGCCGAGGCGGGCGCGGTGCCCACGGAGGGGATTTTTTCCGACACCTATCAGAAGGTTTTTCTCGGAATCATCGGATTTCTCCTGCTTTTCATCCTGGTTCTCGTGATTTACAGTAAACTGCGCGCCTCTCCGGCCAGGGCCCCGGAACCTGCGCCCAAACGTGCGGCAACCCCGTCCCCGCCGCGGACACAGGAGCCCGCTGCGTCCATCGCCGGCCTGAGCGATGACCAGGCCAACCGGCTCCGCGAGACCATGGACAAATTCAGGGCCGCGGCCGCACCCGTACTCCGGCAGGCCGAAACCCGCGAACTTGAGATTTCCGGCATCAAAGAGGCGGCTCCGGAACCCGCGGCTCCGGTCTCGCTCCGTATCGGGAATTTGCCACCCGATGCTGCGCCGCTTAAAAGCAGCGGAAACGAAATGATTGACCAGGTCTTCGAATTGACAGGACAAGGGCACACCGTGTCTGAGATTTCTGAAAAACTCCATATTGATCAGGACCAGGTCCGCCTGATATTGCGGTTCAAACAGTCCTGATACGGCATAAGTGGAAGTTAACCTTAACCTCCTTTCCGTGCTGAGCGCCGCGGCCCGCCAGGCCGGCGTGGACCTCCCGCTCGATACTCCCGTCAAAGCCACCCTGGTCGAAGTCAAGGGCGACGGTTCGCTCGTGCTCGACGTGAACGGCGCGCGCATCACCGTTGCCGCGGGCAAAGGGGCGGACGCCCTGCTCGCCCTGGCCCGTTCGGGCGACGGCCTGTCGCTCGTTTTCTCCCGCGACGCTTCGGGCCGTCTCAAGGTCCAGTTGTTCACCGGCGCAACCGCGCAGGCCGGAACCGACTCGGTGGAAATGCAGGCCGCCTCAAAACTGGCGCGCGCTTTTGAAGATTTTACCCGGATACTTGACGAAATAAAAGTGACGAACAGCCGCGCGCTTTCACCCAAAGCGCAGGAGCAACTGCTCAGCCTGAAACAGGAATTCGCCATCCTGATCCGCGCAATATCGGAGCAAAGCCTGTTGCAGGCGTTTTCCCCGGAACGGCCCATTCCGCAGCAGGCCCCTCTGACGCTGCCGGCCGGTGTCGCGGCCCCGCAACCCTTTCCGGCCGGTTCCGCGTCACCGGCCAATGTGCTTCCGCAGGATCTTGCGGCGGCTCCGCCCGCTCCCGCTGCTCCCGTATCCATGACCGCACCGGTTAAAATTCCGGACCCGATTGCGCTGGCCCGGACCGCGGCGGCCCTGATAAAAGGGGATGCACTTCCGGCCATGCTCCGGCAGGCCGTGGCCGCGCTGGTGCGCGGGCTTAACGACATGCATCTGCCCGTTCCGCAGGCAAAGAACACGGTGCTGCTGCCCCTGGCCGGTCCAGCGGAAAAAAGCATGCCCCGGCTCGCGGCCCAGGCCGGCGTCCTTTTGTCCGTGCAGGTCGAGGAAATGAAACCGAACGGCCGTGCTTTGTTACGCCTGCCTTCCGGCGAGTCCGTGGAGGTTCTCCCGCCCATGCCCCTGAAAAAAGGGGAACCTCTCACAGTCACTTACGCTCCGGCCCTCAAGGCCTTTACAATGACCGTAAACGCAGAACCCCGCGTGTCCCCTGCCATCATTGCGGAAGTGCGCGCTGCCGCGGAAGAAGAAGGGGTGCTGGCGCCATTGCCCGTGGGCCGGAACGCGGCTCCCTCCACCGCTCCTTCGCCGCTCCCTCCCGGACTGCAGTCCCTTGCGGAAAAGGTCCAGCGCTTTTCCGATAAGTTTGCGCTTCCGCTTGACGAGAGCCGCGCGTTGGCCCGCAGTCTCGTTTTCCTGCAGAAAAACGAGGTGCGCGCCGATACGGTCCGGCCCGAACTCGCGCTGTACCGCAACCTTCAGTCCGTGGGAGAGGGGATCACCGAGATCCTGCGGCTTGCCACGGCCCTCGAAAAGGAGCTGCCGGAAGGCCAAAAAGCATGGGTCCGCGAACTGCAGCGCCTGCTGCAGCCTTTTACCGAAAAGCCCCTTCTGGAACACGAACCCTCCGCGCGACGCGCACAGGTGCGCAAAATATTTGAGGAAAGCGGAGTCTTCTTTGAAAGCAGGCTGCTCAAACTTGCGAATGACAAGGACGGCCTCCAGCGCCTGGCCCAGACCGATACCAAGGCGCTTCTTCAGCGCCTCATGGATTTTACGGCCCGTAACCCTGAACTTCCAGCGGAATTGAAGGGGCGGCTTCAGCAGGAGTCCTTCCGCCTTTTCCAGACGGTCGAGGCGGTCCAGGTACGCACGCTTGCGGACGCCGACACCCAGCACCTTCTTATCCCGTTGGTCAATTCCGGGGAGGAAAAGTCCGCGTACGTGACCTTCAAACGCCGCGGCCGGCGCAAACCCATCGACGGGCGTAACACGTCGGTCACCGTGCGGGTTTCCCCAAGCGCACTCGGGGAGGTCATGGGCCGCGCGGACATCCGGGAAGGCGTTCTCCGGGTTGATTTCTTTGTTGAAAATGAGGCGCTGGCCGAATTGTTCAGGGACCATTCGCAGGAGCTGCTCGACCGGCTTCTGGCGCTGGGTTACAAAGTATCGGGGGTCCGCGCCCTGCCGGTGCGTACTCCCTATGCAGACCAGGAGGCCATGGACATCGTCCCGGATACGTCCACACGGAACTCGTTCGATGTGACGATTTAGCGGCTTTTCCCCATTGATTTTAAAAGGATTAATAGGATATATTGAAAAAGCAGAAACCTGAACGGAAGGAAGATTCTCGTCGCGGCGCTATTTCCCTTCGTTATAACGAAGGAAAACAGCGCGCCCCCAAGGTCACGGCCAAGGGACGCGGCCGGGTCGCGGATGAGATCATCCGGATTGCAAAGGAAAACGGCGTCCCGGTCCGTGAGGACCCCGACCTGCTGGAAATTCTATATCCGCTGGAGCTCGATGCGGAAATCCCGCCGGAGCTTTACAGTGTGGTCGCGGAACTTCTGGCGTACATATACCGGATGAACCAGAAAGCGTCAACGCCATGAACCGATTTGCCTTGCTTTCCGCCTGCATTTTGGCCCTTTTCCTCGCGGTCGTGCAGGCGCAGCCTTCGCGCAAACCCGCGGCCACGCCGCCTGCGGTTGCGCCGTCCGCAAATTCGGCCACGACCCCACCGGCTCCCGGGGTGCTTCCGTCCGCCGTGTCCACGGAAAAATCCGGTGACTCCGCATCGGTTCCGGCAACCGCCCCGGACTCGCTTTCCGCGCAGGACGAGTCCATCCGCATCAAAAAGACCGCGGTGGCCTTCATGGGCCTTGAAAGCATCACGGAAAACCGCTTTCACGAGACGCTCGAGGAGCGCATCTACCTCAAGCTGTCTTACAATAAAAACGTATCGCTCGAGCCCCGCGATTTCTTCTTCAAGGCAAAAAGCCGCGGCTTTGTTGTAAAAAAGCTCCTCTCCATGAACGAAGCCGTGGAACTGATGAAACTATCCGGGGACCGCATCTTTGTGAGCGGTGAAATCCGCGACTTCAAAATTTCCCTCCGCCGCACCTTCGGCTTCCTGCCGTTCGGCAAAGTCCAGGGTGAAATCGTCTGTTACCTGCAGGTCCTCGACGCGCTTGAAAAGGAGCCCCGGTTCGCGGGAAACATCAAGTTCATCGGTGAAATGAATGCGGGCTGGGTCGGGTTTTCCTCCCCGGAAAGTTCCCTGCCGCTTTCCCCTGTCGAGGAAAAGCATTTCAGGTTCGAACTCATCAATGGACTGGGCGAGACCTTTACCGAGACCGCGGAGGCCGCGTATGTCGGCATCATCGAGAAAAAAGCGCAGAACGTGGTCAAAAAAACAGTCATCCGGAGGGAAAACCGGCAGCGTCCGGGGCGGTAAAAACCGTCCGGCTGTGGAAGACGCGGATTGTATTGTCTCGTTTTTATGAATATAGTTATATTTTCTTTTCCTTTTTAATTCGGGAGAGACGGTCATGAATGGTCTTAAAAATGTTTTTGATGATAAGCAGGAGTTCGAGAAGCTGCGGGGCTTTTTTCTTGAGGCGATCCAGAAATTTTCGGACTATCGTACCGGAAACCTCACCTACGGCGAAATCATGTATGTGCTCGAATGCGTCCTCGACAGCTTGCGGAACACGTCTGAAAAAGACGCCAAAAAGGGCGTCAAGGGCATGGGGCGCGAGGTCTCCTTCACCACGCTGTACGAAATTTCGGGCCGTATGGTCGAACGCATGGTCAAAAAGGGGCTTCTCAGCTCGACCGACGAAAAGTTCATCATCCACGGAGAAGAATAGACCGTGACCTCCCTGGGCGAGCATCTTGTTGCCATCGATTTTCCCGGCGACATCGAATATATCCCCGACGTACGGCGTTTTATCTCCAATATCATCGGGCTGCGTGAGTTTTCCCGTCGCTTCACCTTTCGGACCGAAATCATCATCGACGAGCTCTGTAACAATGCCATCAAATTCGGCCGTCTTAAAGTCGGGGAATTCATTTCCCTTTCCTGTAAAATCTCCGACGCGGCCGTGACCCTCGAAGTCTTCAATCCCGGCGCCGATGAAAAGGAACTCGGACGGCTGCGTCGCGCCATCGCGGAGGAGGCCGACAGCCCCGATGCCCCGGCCGGCCGCGGCATCCGTATCATAAAAATACTGTGCAGTTCCATCGAAATCGAGGAGCGGGGCGGCACCCTGGTCCGGATCCTCAAGCAGAAATCCCTGAGCGACGACCTGTGACCCTTCAGTTGAAAGAATCATAAAAACGTGCGCCCTTTTAAAATCATCCAGGAAAAATGCAGCCTTCATGACGCGCTCACCGTGCTTCGCTTCACGGGCAGCCTCGACGCGGAGCGGGTGCAGACGGTGGCGGAACGGTTCGAGGCCGCCATGACCGCCGGCAATGTTTTTATCGTGGCGGACATGAGCGACGTCTCCTTTATTTCCAGCCCCGTGCTGGGA
Source organism: Fibrobacterota bacterium (assembly GCA_043802925.1). Taxonomy (GTDB): domain Bacteria; phylum Fibrobacterota; class OXYB2-FULL-49-7; order OXYB2-FULL-49-7; family JAEUSG01; genus JAZDKP01. The sequence continues at coordinate 12,806 of JAZDKP010000047.1, forward strand.
GAGCTCATGGGCTGTAAAAAGCGGCTTTCGGAACGGGGGGGCAGCCTGTTCCTAGTCGGCCTCGATACGGAAAACCGTACCAAGCTCCGGCTCATGGGTGCTGAAAAAATCTTCGAGTTCCTCCCGAGCATCAGCGCCGCGGTGCGTAAATACCACTGGGAAAACGAGGACTCGGGTGACGCGTTCCAGATCCGCATTCCTCCGTTCCTCAGCTACGTACCCGAAATGCGGATCCTTTTTTCCGGCATCGTCCGGATCAAGGGTTACAGTAAGCGCGATGCCTTCCGGGTGGAGGCCATCATTGACGAATTGGTCAACAACGCCATCGAGCACGGCTTTGGGCCCGCGGGCGGCCCCATTGAGGTCAGCGGAAAAGTTTACCGCTATCGGGTCGAAATCACGATCACCAACACCCGCAAGGCCGGCCAGGACGACTCCGCGTTCATTGGCGATATCAACAACCGCCTCCACGGCGACCTTCCCTTCAATCTCAACGAAAAGCGGGGGCGGGGCATTGAGCTGGTCAAAATGCTCTGCGACGAGTTTTCCATCACCGCGCAGGCCGACAAAACCATTGTCCGGATCATAAAAAAGAAAGAGGTCTAAAATATGGGCAATCAAATCACCATCTCCTTTCGGGACATTCCCGGCAAGTCCGACGCCAAGATTGTCGAGTTTGTCGGCGATCTTGACGCGACCAACGTCGAGAACGTGCTCGAAAAAATAGTGGCCCTCATGAACGACGGGTTCGTTTACATCGTGGCCGATTTCGAAAAGCTCCGGTATGTCAACAGTACCGGCCTCGGCATCCTGCTTCATTTCAGCAAAATGGCCAAGGAAAAGGGCGGGTGCTTTAAAATCGCGAATGTAAATGAGCATGTCTACGAAATCATTGAAATCATCGGTGCGACCACACTGCTTGAAATTTACGATAATGTCGAAGAGGCTGTCAGCGCCCTGTAGGGGCCGTCAATCGTACCCATGAACCGGCGCCTCGATCGGGCGCCAACGGAGGACCGCATGACCCAGTTCCTGACCCTTGTCCTGATCACCTGCACCGCTCTCTTTTTTACGCAATGCGGCCCCCGGCGCGGCCCGCTGGTTGCCAAAATCAAGGGGCTTAAAATATACCAGTCCGAACTCGACACGCTGTTCCCGGATCTCAAGGACAAGGAGCGCCGTACCGAAAAGCTGCGCGAGCTGATTCAGCGCCGCATCGACGAACAGGCCCTGTACGACGAGGCCGTCCGCCGCGGTTACTCGCGGCTCCCTGAGGAACGTGCGGTACTCAAGAATATCCTCATGATCGAGTCCGCCACTTATTATGAAGAAGAGATCCTCAAAAAGAACTGGGGCTTCAGCGAAAAACGGGTCCAGCAGGCTTACCGCGACAACCGCGAAACGTTCAAAAAGCCAAAACCTGTGCAGGATCCCAACCCCACCCCGGCGCAGAAAGCCGCGAGCGCGGCCTGGGAAAAGGATCCGTACCTCCCTCTTGACCTCGCCCGGACCAAAGTGCTCCGCAAGCTCCTGTTGGCCCAGCCCGAGAATAAAAAGACAATGGACGAATTCATCAAGGGCCAGCAGGGTAAAGCCGATTCCGCGCAACAGCTCATCACCGAAGACAAGATTGTGAACGAACATCTCCAGGGTCTGGATGCCGCAGTCCTCGATTCGCTGAAAAAAGCGCGCACAGTCAAGACGTTCGCCTACGTCCCCGCCATCACCGAGGACGAACTCAAGGCGGAATGGGAAAAAACAAAGAGCTTCTACAAACGCCAGCCCGACCTTCAGGTCCTCCATATCGAGGTCGCGGACGCGAAAAAGGGCAACGAAATCCAGGATCTCTGCAATAACAAGGGCAAGGACTTCCTGGCGCTCCAGAAAAAGTTCTCCCTCGACAAAAACACCAAGGGAAAAACCCTCACGCTCACGGATCGCGACGAAATCAAAGGCCTGCCCGGCGAAACCCGGTCAGTCTATCCCCGCGTCCAGTACCTGGATTCCGGAAAAGTCTCCAATCCCATCGGCCTCAAGTACAGCGCGGAAAAGGAGACCTTCCACCTTTTCAAAGTGGTCGCCAAAGAGCCCGAGGCCATCATGGCCTACGACGAAGCCAAGGACAAGGTGCGCAAGTCCGTCTACGACAGCAAGCAGTTGAATATCCCGCCTGCCACGGTCGTCCTCAAGGTCGAAGGCCGCGATATCACCATCGGCGATGTCAACTCGCTCCTGTTTAAAATGGCGCCTTCGGTCATGCAGCGCTATCGGACCGAAGAGGGGCGCACCCTGCTGATCGAGAAATACTATCTCCGCTTCCTCCTTCTGGGTGACCTCGCCAAATCACTCGGTCTTACCCGCGAACCCAAGCTGCTCGAACGCATCACGGGCACGCAACGGAATTTCCTGGTCTCTGATTTCCGCCAGACCGAATTCGATCTTTTTTACGACCTGACCGAGTCCCAGCTCCGGGGCTACTACAAGGACCACCCGGACCTTTTCCTGGCGCCCGACAAAAAGACCGTGCAGCCGTTCGAGAGCGTCAAGGGCGACGTGGTGTCGCGCATACTGGTGAACGATGCCATGGTCACGGAGTACTACAACTTCAACATGGAAGAATTCGCGGACAACAACGGCAACTTCAAGCCGCTGGCCGATGTCCGCCCTTCCGTCTATTTCACCCTGTTGGGGAAGGTCCGCAAGGCCCGGGGCGACGAGGCCATCCGGAATCTTCGTAAAAAATTCGGGGCCCGCATCTACAATAAGGATTACGCTTATGCCGATCCTGAAGCCAACCCTGACACGCTTTTCGAAGCGACCAAAAAATTCCACGAGGAGCGCAAGTATAGCGATGCCATCCGCAATTACCAGGAACTCCGTTTCCGGTTTCCGGCCTACAAGGCCCATCCCGATATTTGCATGGCCCTGGCCCAAATCTACATTGAGCAAAACCAGTACCCGAAGGCGCTCTCCGAGTACCGCCGTTTCCTGCGCCTTTACACGGACCATAAAGACCGTTACAAGGCGCAGTTCATGATTGGTTTCGTCTATTCCGAACACCTCAAGGACAAAGACAAGTCCGTGACCGCTTACCAGAGCGTACTCGACAACTATCCGTCCTGCGACCTGGTGGAGTCCGCCAAGTTCATGATTGAGCACCTGAAGTCCGGCAAAGACGACTTCTTTTTCAGCGACAGCACCACGCCCGCGACCCACTAACAAGGGCGGCGCAATATTTCTTTCGCAAAGGGGTGGCAACGCCCCTTTGTTGTTTTAGGGGCACTTTATGCCGGGGAAAATGAAACCGCCGGTCCTTCCCAACAGCTCCCTTGACGCGCTTTCAGGCATCGGTGAAAAGCGCGTGGCCGCCTTCCACGCCTACGGACTCCACACGGTTGACGACCTGTTCCGTTTCCTTCCACGCGCCTACCTCAACCGTGCGCGCATCACGCCGCTTTCAGACCTTGAAGAGGGCGTATTCTCTTCCGTGGTCGGACGCATCCAACGCATTCAGCCGATGGGTCGTCAGCGCCTGGTTGTCACGCTTGAGGACAACACGGGACGCCTTTCCCTTGTCTGGTTCAAGGGTTTTCATTTTCTGCTTCCGCGTTTTGAAGAAGGAAAACGGCTCAATGCCTGGGGTAAAATCACCCGATTCCGAAATGAGTTCCAGCTTTCACATCCGGACCTGAAGTTTCTGGAGGTAAATGAGGCGCCTGAAAAGGGGGTTTTTCCAGTCTATGTTAAACCCGAGACCCTGTCCGAGGCCGCCATTGACAGCAAAATCATCGCTGCGGCCGTGCGTGACGCCCTTGAGCGGACGCGCGAGATCCTGCCCGAGGCCGTTCCGGCCGCGCTGCGCATGCGGAATGGTTTTCCCGCCATCAAGGAGGTTTACCGGAAACTTCATTTCCCGGAGGACGATTCTCCCGCGGCCATGGCAACGTTTCTGCGGAGACTGAAGTATGAAGAGGCCTTTCTGCTCTGCCTGAAAATGGAAAAGCTGTCGCGCGCAATGGGAAAAACGGGGCTGCCGATGAAACTCCCGGGCGCCCTTTCGGGTTCCATCCTGAAGAACGCGGGTTTTGCGCCCACCATCGCGCAGAGGCGCGTCCTTGCGGACATTGAGGCGGAACTGGCAGCGGGCCGGCCGTTCAAGCGGCTGCTGCAGGGAGACGTGGGCTCGGGTAAAACTTTTGTCTGCGCTGTTTTTATGGCCCATATTATCGAGAACGGGTACCAGGCCGCGCTCATGGCGCCCACTGAAATTCTGGCCCGCCAGCATTTTATTGAAATGGAACGGCTGTTTGCCGGTACCGGCGTACAGACCGCCCTTTTTGTAAGCGGCCAGTCCAAAAGCGAGCGTGCAAAACTCGACCGGGACCTTGCAGCCGGACGCATTGGACTGGCGGTGGGCACCCATGCCCTTCTATCCCCGGACGTGGTGTTTGGAAACCTGGGCGCGGCCGTAGTGGATGAGCAGCACCGTTTTGGCGTGCTCCAGCGCCTGGCTTTGCGTCGCAAGGGCGGGGAAGGGGCGCCCGCGCTTATGGTTGCCAGCGCCACCCCCATCCCTCGGACACTCGCACTCACCCTTTATGGCGACCTCGCCCTCTCTGTCATCAACGAACTGCCGCCCGGCCGTATTCCGGTCAAGACCCACCGGGTGCCGGAGAACAAGCGCTCGGACATGGTCCGCTTCATCCGGGACAAGGTGGCGTCAGGCGGCCGCGCTTTCTTTATCCTCCCGCTTGTGGAGGCATCGGAAAAGATGCAGGAGGTCACGTCGCTTGCGGAAATGCATGAACGCCTCCAGCGCGACTATTTTCCAGGGATGGCGGTGGAAAAAATTCACGGCCGTATGCCGGTCGAGGAAAAAGAGGCGGCCCTTGCGCGCTTCCGGAGCGGTGAAAGCCGGCTGCTCGCGGCCACAACGGTGGTCGAAGTGGGCATCGACATTCCGCAAGCGGACGTCATGGTGGTCGAGAACCCCGAACGCTTTGGCCTGGCACAGCTCCACCAGCTGCGGGGACGGGTGGGGCGGGGGAACCGCGAGTCTTTCTGCTTCCTGCTTCCAGGGCTTTCCTGTTCCGAAGGTGCGTACGAACGGCTTGGAAAGTTCGCTGCAACAAACGATGGTTTTATCATAGCGGAACTGGATTTTGAGGCCCGCGGCGCCGGGGATCTGGCCGGTTACCGGCAATCCGGTTCTTCAGCGTTCAAGTTCCTTGACCTTTTGCACGATATGCAACTCATTGAAACCGCTAAAAAGGATGCGGTCTGGTTTCTTGAGAACATCGGCGAAACGACCTCTGAAGAGCAGAAATATATCGAGAAAGTGTTGAATGCTTTTGCGGATGATGATGACGATGTACTGCAGACTGCTTGACACGATTGGTGGAAAAACCACCAATTTCTTTGGCTGGATGATGGTAAAAGCACCAAACAGTCTCCGTTTAAGGAAGAAAACGCTGTTTTTAACGAAAAATCAAGTGCTTTATCTGGCATGATTTGTGCATTATTATCGTCGAGGAAAATATGAAAATACGAATTCTGTTAATTTTAGCATTTGCCATGGCAGTTCAGGCTGTCAATAGCCCCACGGTTGCCCAGTTAAAGGCTTTCCGTGACCTGACGGTCTCAGAAACAGCATGGCCGGTCTATAAAGCAACGAGTAACAGATTTAATATCGATGGCAGGCTCGATGAACCCGACTGGGCAAGCGCCAAACGGATTTTTGTTACCGGCGAATGGTTCTGGAACAAGCGTTCTACCACAAATCCTTATCTGTATTCAGGCCTTAAGGATTTGGTTTCCATCTGGCGCGTACTTTACGATAATGACAACCTCTATATTTCCTGCGAATTCTTTGACGACCGGCACAGCGAAGGCGACAGTGCGGAAATGTGGACAAAAACCGATGCCGTCGAACTTTCACTGCTTTCACCTTTCGACAGCAGTGGAGTATTCCTACCTCCTGTTGATAACGGCATGGCCGTTCCTGGATGTCTTGACAGTAACGACTTTTACCTGAAGCAGATTTGGCGCCGTTTCACTGAACACACCGGGCTCATCGGCATGCTCAGGCATGGGACTTATTCCGTCCGTTACCCGGGCAGCCTCATCCAGACCGGTTGGAACAAAACGGTGTCCGAAGGCAGCGACACCCTGTGGGGGATTACGACCGCGGCGCGGCCCATCGAAAACCCCAATGTGCGTAAAGAGTATCCGGGGGCCTGGATCATGGAAATCAAGGTTCCTATCAAGGCCCTTTATGCACAGTATGTTTCGGGAACAATGCCTGTTGGCGCCCGTTTTAAGATGAACCTGAAAATCTGCGATGATGACACCCTGGCTGCCAGCGACGACAACCTTGCCATTGGCATGGAACGGTATCTTAAGCCTTGGTGGACTTACAGTATGGACAAGGGAACGGGCGGCCTGACCGATACGCTCGGTTTTTGGGCTCCGGCTTATTTCCCAAGCTTTTATTTCGCCGGCCTGCCCGGGACCAACAACGATAACAACACGGCACCGGACGAACTCAATCTTTATTGCGGAACGTCAATAACCCAATATGAGAGTCACACGATAAAGCTATATAATCCGGCAGCCGTTGAAAATTTTGTGCTGCCGGTTGCGGGCGTTTCACTCTCCGCTTCGCCCAATCCCTTCCACGGCCAAACGAATATCCAGCTTCTGATGCCGGTCTCCGGTCAGGCTAACCTGTCCATTTTCAACGCTCTGGGTGCCAAAGTGTACGATGCGGGCCGCCGCATTTATCCTTCCGGTGTCAATCGTATGGCCTGGAAGCAGGCGGTGCCCGGGACCTATTTCATCCGGTGCAACGCGCTCGGAAAGAATCTGACCCACAAGCTGACGCTTCTTAAATAAAGGAGTGTCTGTATTCCGCAGGGATAAAAGGGGCCCCGCTTACGGGGTCCCTTTCTGTATCTATTCCGAAAGAGGTTCGTCTTCGCTTTCGGTCACGGTATAGCCGTTTTCTTTAAGCAACGCGATGATGGCTTCGCGGTTTTTCCCGTTGACATTGATGGTCTGGCTGACTTCATTCTTGCTGCTAGCCAGGTTTCCGCCCAGTGCCACGATGCGGTCGCGGACATCGGGGGTCAGGACGGCCATGTTCCGATGGACCACGATCCAGCGTTTGAGTTTTGGCATAAGAGATATCCCTTCCGCTTGGAACTTTTTTTATGTCAGCGCTTCTTCCTTTTTAATATACAATTCCAATTTGAGCATTGCCAGCCGATTATGTCATTGGTGTTGATACGCGCAAAAAGATATTTTTACCCCACTGCCCGAGTGGTGGAATTGGCAGACACAAGGGACTTAAAATCCCTCGGAGGTTTACCCCTCTGTGCCGGTTCGATCCCGGCCTCGGGCAGATTTTTTTCAACTCGTAGGCAGCGTCATGGGTCTTGTCTTTCCCTGCCTTCACTTTGCTGGGCGCGAGGCCGTGCGAAAATGACCCGGACCCGCGGGCTTGCCATACTTTTATTTTTCGTTGCCTTCTTCCGCGCCACGGACGCCGGCAAGGTGGCGTCGGCACCCAGCACCTCCACGGATAAATGCATACAGGATATCCGCCTTGATTCCGCGGCGGTCCTCGCATTTGCCCGGGAGACCGCGGCGCGCGGCGTGATGACGCGGCTTCCGCAAATTGACATTCTGGACGCGGTGTTCCGCCACTACCGGGCCGACTTGGCGCTTAGCACGGGCCGGTCGCGCATCATCCTGAACGGTGACTGTTTTGGCAGCGCCTACGCGCAAATCGAAGAAATATTCAGGCTGCCGCACGCCGAGGAGGAGACGATACTGAAAAGTTGTGAGCGCCCGCCCGAGATAAAATACTCCAATTTCAGGGACATCGTCCTTTCCTGCACCGAGAGTGTCCCGCGCATTAACATCCATCTGCGGCGCGCCTACATCCAGGAACTGCCTTATACCTTCGGCGCCTGCATCCGTCTCGAAAAAAACATTCACGGCACACTGCGCGCCTCCCGAAAAGTCCGGGCCACGGAAGTGCTGTTTGATGACGACCGGAGCGTACTCTTCGAACCCCCGGCCTTTGCCTTCTTTATACCCAAAATCCATACCCGCATCGCGCGCATAGAGGACCGGAACGGGGCAATGTTCGGTTTTGTCATTGGCCGGCCCAAAAGCGCGCCCGACCGCTATGTGTCCCTTCGCTACAACCTGACCACCTGCGCCAAGAGCAGTATCCGGACTTCGGAAATGAGCCCGGACGAATACCGCCGCAAGCTCGCGGACCCGGATTTCCCGATGTTCTGACCCACGTCGGGTTTACTATATTTCCTCTATGGTAGCCAGCGGTTCCCCGGTGCTTCTTTCACGCCGTCTGGCACAACTGCGTTTGCGCTTTGCATTGGCGGAGGCTGCGAGTGCATTGATTCTCTGGGCCGCGTCCCTGTCCCTGCTGACCCTTCTTTCTGTTTCCATTCTCCATCTTGCCGGTCCTCTGTTTTCCGGGCTCGGGTTCCGTCTCTTCGCTCTGCTCTCAGTTTGTGCGCTTGCGGCATGTTTGCTGGTACCGCTTCGCTGGTTTTTCATGCCGGTCCCTCGACTCACGCGTCGTCTTGAGGCGCTTCGTCCTGAATTCGGCTCGGGCATCACCGGCGCGCAGGAACTCACGGATGACGCATCAGTGCTGGCCGCAGCCTATGTCGCAACCATGGGGCAGCGCGTCACGGGCTACAGGGTATTTGACAGCGTGCGACGCGGACGGATACGTACACAGGGGTTTATGCTTGCCGTTGGGGCCGCGGGGTGTTCCCTGTTTTTTCTGATGTATCCCGGGACTTTCCGCGAGGCGCGTTCTCTTCTGCCTGCTTTGTTTAAGATGGAGGCCGCACACATCCCCACTCCGGACGCTGTGCACGCCCTGCCGGTTGTGCGCGTGGGTGACATCACGCTCCAGTACGATTATCCCGCCTATACCCGCCTTCCTTCGCGCATCGAAAAAAACTGTTCCGGCCGCATCCGTTGCATCAAAGGCACGGTTGTGCACTGGACCGGCAGGACGGAGCGTCCCCTCGACAAAGCCACCGTTGTCCTGGGTTCCGGTGCCGCCATTACCGGCAAAGCCCAGGGCCGAACGCTCGCGTTCTCCTTTACGATCCTGCAGCCCGATCGTTATGAGGTCAAGGGACAGGAAACGGCCGGGAAAGAGGCCCTGCTTTTTTCCGACAGCATCGTGTGCGAGGCGGATGAACACCCTTCCATTGAAATCGAAGCCGCTGCCAACCCCATGGTTGTGCGCAAGCGAGAGGCCATTGCCTTTGCTTTCCGGGCGCGGGATGATTTTGGTCTGCGCGAGGTCAACGCCCTTTTCCTCAAGAACGGAGTGGAGCAGCGGTTCAAGCTGCTGGATGCGGGGGACCGGAAATCGCTTTCCGAACAGTCCGGTTTTGACCTCACGCCGCTTCTGCTTGCGGAAGGCGACCAGGTGCTGCTCGTGCTTGAAGCGGTCGACAACGACGCGGTCTCGGGCCGCAAGCGCGGCCACTCATCACCCCTGGCCCTTACGGTTCTGGACGAAAGCCGGGCGCACCTGGAGATAACCCGTGCGCTGGAGGCGCTGATGGAAAAGATGGTAATGCTTCTTGCGGACCATCTCGAGAATGGATTCCGCGCGGGAGAGGACCGTGATCGTGTCTTCATGGCCGCTGCAACGCTGGATGCGCGCTCCTTTGAAGTCCTCCAGGACTGCGGGGCGCTTAAGGGCAGGATGGAATCCGACCCGCAGACCTCTGCCGAGGTGTTTGAGGCCCTGGACGCCTTCCTGGCCTCCTTTGGCGCGGCTGTGGAAGCCCGCAAGGCCGAGTGCAACCGGGTGGCCATGTCCGGCCGCAGCGTGGACTCCCTGCTGCTCCTTGCCGAGGAGCGTGAAATCGGGGAACTCGAGAACATCCTTTTCTTTCTGGACGAGGCACGCGAGCGGGAGAAAGTGCAGAACGCGCTTTCGGACGCGGAAGACATTGTGCGCCGGCAGAAGGCGCTGGAGGAAAAGCTCAAGGACGCGGCTTCGGACGAGAAGATACGGGCGCTGCGCGAGGAATTTGAGAAGCTGCAGAAAGACCTCGCCAACTTGTTTGAAAAGCTTCAAAAGGGAAACAAGGAGAACCCGCTTCCCGGCGAGTTCCTGAACCAGGACGCCATAAAGTCTCTGCCAAAGGACCAATTGGCCGAAAGCCTCGAAAAAATTCAGAAGGCGCTCGACAAAAAGGACGCCGAGGGTGCCATGGCCGAAATGATGAAGCTCCGGGACCTCCTGGACCAGATGAGTGGCGCGCTGAACAATGCGGCGAACCAGTTTATGCAGGAAAGCTTTGCCAAGCAGGCCGAGGCCATGGAGAAAGCCATGAATGAACTCGACAAGATGATTGCCCAGCAGACAAAGCTCAACGAGGAGGGCGACCGCACCCTGGAGGAAGTCGGCCGGGAAGCGTTTGAGCGGAAGCTTGCGCAGGCGCAGGCGCTGCGTCAGGAGGCGGTGCAGCGGTTGTTTACCGCGCTTCTCAACCGCCTGGGCGACGTCAAAGGCCTTAAAGCCGGCAAAGAGGGAGAGCCCGCACTCTCGCAGATGCGCTCCCTCGGCCAGGCCACGGAAGAGGCGCGCCGCCAGTATCAGGAAAAGGCACAGGACCGCGCCGTGCGTACGCTCCTTGAAAACCGGGCCCGGTTTGAGCGTCTCGGCCAGGCATTGGACGGGTATCCCGACAGCGCACAGGCTGTACGGAACGCGGACTCTGCCGCTGGGCTCAACGAGGATCTGCTCTCGCTGCTTTTTCAGCGTTATCCGGGCATCGATAAGATGCTTTCAAAAGAGCAGGCAGCGGCCATGGGGAAAATGGCCAACCAGCAGGGCGGCCTTTCACGTAAAATGAACGGCATGGCCCAGTCGCTTCAATCCATGCTTGAGGGCATGGGCCCGTCCGGAAAAGCCCTGGGCGAATCCATGGATGGCGCGGTCTCGGGATTGGGGTCCAGCTTCAGCCAACTCAGCCAGTATAACCTTCCTTCCGCGCTCCCTTCCGGCAAGAGCGGCCTTTATTACATGTCGCGGCTCCGCGAAGGGCTCCAGCAGTCCCTGCAGCAGATGAAGCAGGGGGGCGGTATGTGCGGCATGCCCGGACGCCGCGGCACCGGCAGGGACGGCCGGACCGGGCTGAAAGAGGGGCCGGTGGAGATTGGCAAGGAAGGGGAGGGCGGAAAACTGAAACAGATGATTAAGGACGCCATCAAGGAAAAAGGGCCCGAACAGTATGACAAGGACAATAAGAAATATTATGAGCGTCTTGGGAATTAAATCCGCTATTGCCGTCTGCGCGGCTGTTTTCGTGCTGAACGCTGCTGTGGCGGAGAACGATTCCGGCCCTGCGCTGGCCATGCGGCTGCTCCAGGAGGGCAACGTCCTTGCTGCGGACAGCCTGGCTGGACGGTTGGCAACGGGCAACCCGTCCGACCCGTATGTTGCCTATCTGTATTCCATGACACGCTACGAGGCCGGAGCCTATGCGCAGGCCCTGGAACAGGCGCACCGTTCCCTCGATAATCTTCCGGCGGTCTCTTCGTCCTTGCGCGCCCACCTGGTCGACAATGCCGCTTATCTTGACAGTGCCGTTGCCGTGCTCAAGGATTTCCGGAAGGTCGAAGGGACCCATTTTGACTTCTTTTTCAAAAACCCGCGTGACAGCATCCTCGCTGCGGACATCTTTAGCGTGCTTGAGGCCGCGCGCGACCGGCTGGGAGAGGACCTCGGCTACCACCCACCTGACAGGATACGCATTGAGGTCTACCCGGACCGCGCCTCCTTCATAACCGTTTCCACGCTTACGGAGGATGAGGTCAACCGCACTGGCACTGTGGCGCTCTGCAAGTTTAACCGCATGTTAATCACCTCACCGCGGGTTTTTCTACGCGGCTACGGTTGGCAGGAGACTCTCTGCCACGAGTATGCCCATTTTATCATCCACCGCATCGGACGCGGCCGCGTACCCATCTGGCTGCACGAAGCGCTGGCCCATTTCGAAGAGGTGCGCTTTACAGGCGCCAAATCGGGCGCGCTCACTCTGCTTGAGCAGGACCTCCTGTACCGCGCCCTCCGGGACAATAAGCTTGTGCCGTTCGCAAAGATGCACCCCTCCATGGCCAAGCTCAAGGACGCGGAAGAGAGCGGCACGGCCTTTGCCGAGGTGCTGATGGCCGCCAGTTACATCGTGGACCGGGCCGGTTATGCAGGTATCCAGGCCCTTCTCAAGGGTTGCGCCGAAGGGAAATCGCTTGACTCCCTGCTGCCGGTGATTGCAAAAAGCAACGGTCCTTTCGAACCCGCGCTCTTTGATTACATCCGCTCCAAGAATTTCAAACCCGTTGAAGGCGTCTCCGTGCT
>JAZDKP010000048.1:0-6229 GCA_043802925.1 Fibrobacterota bacterium
CATAAAATGGTAACTACTTTATGCACTCCTTAATAATTGATAGCTTGCATTAAAAGTTAAAGGTTCAAAAGGGGTTGGGATTTGTAGAACAGAAATAAAATCCATCCCTTTATCAGAAGAAGGCTTAATAAAGTGTGAACGGATTTGAAGGTTTATTGAACCAGGAGACCCATCGGGATTTGATTTAGAAGATGTGATTCCGTGATTCAGAAGGTGAAGATTAAATCCTCCACCAATTGAATGGTTGGATTCGTCTGATAATCTGTTTAGTAGGTAATCAACGGAAACAGTCATTATAGGAAATATGGGAAGATCTATAGAAGTGCCTGCAATTAATCCCTTTCTCCCAACAAATGCATTCATTCCTATTACCGGTGAGACAATTGGATAGCCTATTTTGCCATCGGGATTTTCAAAAATGCTGTCCGACTTAAAGTAAATTGAACTCGATAATACAAATGAGTGCAAAATACTTTGATTTTCGATGCGCTGCATCTTATAAGTAAATGCACCGGTGAAATAATCAGAAATTGGTGCGGTCGCGCTATATGAACCATTGAAACCGCTTTGAGTCTTAGGATACCAGTAATACCAGCCATAAGAAGAACCTTCATTATTATACTTAGTAAGGGATGGAAAAGCGTGAACGCCGATTCCGCGAACTTTACCATCTGGATTTAAAGAGAAACAACTTGAAACTAGAAGAATTGAAAAAAGAATGAAAAATTTGGTCATTAGGGACTCCTTTTTAAGAATAAAAATAATTGTTTTGTCTTCGCGCGTGCCCTTCTTTGTCTTTCGGCAGGCATTGCTTACAACGTTCAGGCCGGGCGACGTTCCTTTTTGTGCCGAGTGGCCACTTGCGCAATCGGTGTTCATTCATGAAGGGAGCGCAAGCGGGACGGAGAGGCACCGAGATGGCGCGCGCCGAGTCTTCGAGGCGAGTTCGTGGAGCTTCAAGCGCGAGCGAACCGCGCGGCCGGTGGTTGTAATATAGACAAAAAGCGCAGATTGCGCAATTGTAAATTGCTGTCTCTAATTGATTGTTTGTTAACGTGCGGACTTGGATTGATGTGATTTGCAAAGAGTGGGACGAGTGCCTTTCCTCACCCCATCCGTTCCGCCTCAAACGCCCGCATGTCCGCGGGTTCCTCCGCGATAATGTCCATTTTATCCCCGCTCATGGGGTGCGTAAAAATCGTCCGGTGGGCGTGCAGGGCCTGGCGGGGGAGGAGAAGGCGCGCGAGGAGCTCCGGCGTGTTGCCGTTCTCCACAAAATCGACGAAGTCCTTGTCCTGGCCTGAATAGAGCTTGTCGCCCACGATGGGGTAGCCGTAATGGGCGAGGTGAACCCGAATCTGATTTGTGCGGCCCGTGATGGGATAGCAGAATAGTTTTGTAAAGCCATTCTTTCTTTTTACCACTTCAAAGTTCGTTTTGGCCGGGAGTCCGCGTTCTTCATTAATCCCCATGCGGATGCGCACCACGGTGGAGACGTCCTCGGCAATGGGCGCGTCCACGGAAAAGCGATCCTCTGGGATTTCACCAAAAGTATAGGCGATGTAGGTCTTTTTCACTCTTTTATCCTGAAACTGGCTCCCACAGCGTTTGCAGGCCTCCGGCGTTTTACCGAGCAGGATGATGCCGCTGGTTTCGCGGTCGAGCCGGTTGATTAAATGAAGGTCCTGGGTCTGGAAGTCGTCGCGCAGGAGCTTGATGAGCGTGTTGGTGAAATATTTCCCGCTCGTGTGGACCGGTATGTCCGCGGGCTTGTTGACAATGAGCAGGGCCTCGTCCTCGTAAATCACCGAGTAGTCGCGGTTGACTTTCTTTTCCTCGAACTCCCCGATATCGTAGGTGACCCTGCTGTTGCGCGGGATGCGAACCGAAGGCTTGGCGGGCTTTCCGTTCAGGAAAACGCGGCCATCGGCCATCTGCTTCTGCCAGACGTTGCGTGTGTGGTAGGTGTATTTTTCCGCGAGGTACTGGTCGAGACGTTTGCCGGCGTGGCGGTTGTTGATGTCCTTTTCGAACCGCATGGGTCATTTGATGATGAGCGGCTGCGGGCGGGTGTCGGTGTAGTTGTGCGCCTTGTCGACCACGCGGAACTGGTAGTAATACTCGCCCGCCGGGAGAATCGTGTGGCCCGCGTCGCGGCCGTCCCAGGCCACGGCACGCGGCGGGATGCCTGTACCCGAGAAGACCTTGATGACCGTAAAACGGTTTTCGTGCGTTTTCTGGTAGATGGAGAGCGCCCACTTTTTAATGCCCGTGCCGCGGACATTGTCCTCCGCGGTGATGAAAAAAGTGGTCGAGTCGGCCCGGCCGTCGTTGTTGGGCGAGAAGGCGATGTTGTCGACCTTGACCGACGCAACGGGCGGGGTTTCGTCGCGCTCGCTGCCGATGGTCAGGGCCAGGAGCGCGTGGTGCACGGGCGAAACGGACGCGCCCGTGCCGGCGAAGGGATACCGGATGCCGTATTCGGCGCGGAGCTGGCTGCCGCGCAGGGGAATGCCCCCGGAAACGCCGGCCAGGAGGCTGTTTTCCGGGTCCGCGGACGCAGGCGTGACGGACGAAAGGAAACCCGCGCGCACCCGCAGGAAGCGGCCCTCGAGAAAGGCCATTTCGCCGCCCGCGCCCCACGCATAGCGGGAGAGGGAGAGGTCGTGCAGGCTGTCGACGCGGCCTTCCACAAAAAGGACCACGCGCTTTTGCGGGTCGGGCGAGCCCCCGAGCTGGAGCTTGACAGCGCGCTCTGCGTAAATTCGGGTGGAGTCGATACGGCTCACAAAGTCGTAGGAGAGGAGGTTGAAAATGGCGCCGCCCGCGTAAAAGCGGTCGAAGAAGGTACGCATGACCCCGGCGTCAAAGTCGAGGGTAAAGAGCGTCTTGTTCCACACGCCGGCCGGGTGGCGGTTGGCGGACATGAGCTTGACATTGGCGCCGAAGTCAAGGTCGGGCCCCGCGGACGAAAAGGAGAGGATGGAACGGTTTTCGCGGGTGCCGTTGCGTTTGAAATAATAGCTGCCGAGCCCGAAGCTGGCGTTCCGCGAAAGCGTGCCGTTGTATCCGATGGCCGCGCTGTACGGGTTCTGCAGGTCGTGCCCTGACACGGCGATTTCGTGGCCCTGGAGGCCGGTTAACTGGGCGGGGTTGTCGAACGAGGCCGTGGGCCCGTAGGCAAAAGTGGGCAGGGGGCCGGTAAAGCGGGCGAGACGTACTTCGGAAAGCGGGTATGAAAAAGCGGAATAGTCGTGGACCGGAACAGCGCACACGGCCGGCAGCGCGGAAAGCAGGAGCGCAAGAAGGGCAACGGACCGGGGCATCAGGCCTCTTCGTCGAGGAGGCGGAGCGGCATGATGAGGAAGAGCATTTTATCGCTCTTTTTTTCGTCCGCGGGCAGGATGACCGTGGCCGAGAGCGCGGTGTTCATGGTGATGACCACCTCCTGGTCGTCGAGCAGACGGAGGATTTCGCTGAAAAAGTCGGCGTTGTAGCCGATGGAGATGGCCTCGCCGTCGTATTTGAGCGGGAGCGAGCTTTTGCCTTCGCCGCGGAACTCGCGGTCAGAGGTGGAGAGGGTGAGGCTGTTTTTGGTGAATGCGAAACGGATTTGTCGCGTGCGGCTGTTGGACATGACCGAGATACGGCGGAGGACCGAGAAGAGCTCGTCGCGCCGGACTTGCGCCTTTTTGGCGTTGTTCTTGGGGATGGCTTCTTCGTAGTTGGGGTAATCGCCCTCAATGAGCTTGGTGGTGATGACCGCGTTTGCTGTGGCGAATTCGGCGTAGGTTTGGCCCACGGAGACCGTGACGAGTTCGTCCGGGCCCGAAAGCACCTTGGCGAGCGGGTCAAAGGCCTTGGGCGGCAGGATGATTGCGATTTTCTTTTCGGGCGCCTTTTCCGCCTGAAGTTCTTCACGGCAGAGCGAGAGCTTGTGGCCGTCGGTGGCCACCATTTTGATGGAGGTCTTTTCGATTTCGCAGAGAATGCCCTTGAGGACCGCGCGCGTGGTGTCCTTGGCCACGGCAAAGCGAACGCGGGCCGCCATGTCGTCGAGGAGGCCGCCTTTGAGCGAGAGCTTGGCCAGCGTTTTGAACACCGGGGTTTCGGGGAAATTTTCGGATGACTGGATGGGCAGTTTGAACTCGTCGGCGTCGGTGGCGACCAGAAGATGGTGTGCGCCTTCGGTGGAGAGTTGGAGGTCGGTTTCGGGCAGTTCCTTGACGATATCAAAAAGCTTTTTGGCGTTGACAATGAAGTCCGCGGGCCCGGGCGTCCCTTTTAGCTCGATGGAGGCGGTGATGGAGAGGTCGAGGTCCGTGGCGCGGAGCGTGAGGGTCTTGCCGTCGACTTTAAAATGCAGGTTGGAGAGAATCTGCAAGGTGGAGCGCGCGGGCACAATGCTGATGACACGCTGCATGACCGAAAGGAGCTCGGCTTTTCGGATGGTAATGTTCATGAAGTCTCCTGTTTTGCTTTTCGAACCGGTCGCCTGCATAATATCGGTTTTGACAGGTAATAAAATCTATAGTGGCCTGAAGAAAATCAAGGAAATTCTGGCCCAAAGAGGGAGGATGACCGTGATGACGGTGCCAAGGCCTTTCTCTTTTGTCCGTGCGCCCTCATGCCGTTAAAATTCAGACTCCAGATTCAATGGCCTTCTGGGCCGCGTAATGGAAGATGCCTTGCATGATTTCCTGATTGTCAGGCCGCCAGAATTCGAGTGGACCCTGCTTTCTATCCGGCAGGCCGGCCACCACCACCGTATGCTTGGCCTTATATTCACGGGCCAGTTTTGTCCAAAAGGGGCGTACGTGTTCCCATCGTTGGCCCGGATCGGATATGGCCTCCAGGCAGCCGTGGCTGCCGCAGAGGCATCGGGGCCCTTTGGGGTCAAGGGAGAGGTGGGAGAGGGGACCCGCGGAGCCGATGCTCCCCCGGAATGTTTCATTGGCCCGGACAACGCCCATGCCCACGGCGCCTTCGAGTTTGAGCAGCATGAAATCGGGGCGGCTGTGCCCGATGCAGTACTGGTTCAGCAGGACCGTGGTGCGGCTGACCACGGAGGGCGGATGTTTGAAAATACGCTTGAGGATATTGTCCAGCGACAGGGGCGCCCATTGGGGAATGCCGTGCACCTCAAAGACCATGGAGTAATCGCTGACAACCGAACCGTCCAGGCAGAGGGCGATTTGACAGGCGCGGCGTGGCTTTGCGGCCCATTCGGCCAGCGCGGTGAGGCTGGAGGTCAGCATGGAAAGAAATTCCGCCTGGTTTGAAGGAAACGTCCAGGCCCGGTCCATGCGGCCCTGCTCGGTTCCGGCAAAGTCAAACCGTGTGGCGCTCATTCCCAACGCATGCACCCAAACGCAGAGCAGGAGGGTTTTGTCCCCGCGTACGGAGAGGGCCTCGCTTTTGCGCCCTGCGCTTTTGCGGCCCCGTTTTTCACGCACCTGCAGCCATCCGGCTTCAAAAAGAGAAGCAGCGTAGGTGTTAACCAGCGAAAGGCTGATGCCGAGTTTTCCCGCAATCTCCTGGCGCGTGACCCCGGGATGGCGGCGGGCCATTTCAACCATGTTGTGCCGGTGGATCCGGGGCGCCTGTCTGCGGAAGTCCCGGGCGTTGATGGGGACAATCAAGGATAGGCTCCAAGGACAAGATGGATTAAAACAATACGTTGATAAAATATAAGACTAAAGGGAAAGAATCAAATGAAATATTCATTCTATCTCTGATTTACAACCTGTTGGCGCTGCCGGAAGATTCGATGTACAGTGAAAACGGTCGCCCCTCGACTCACCTCAACTTCGCTCGGTGCAAAGCCGCTCGGGGTTCGTGACTGATACATCGTCCCCTGAGCGAAGTCGAAGGGGCGATGTCAGAAACCCGATTCCATCTACTTTTGACTGCGCAGCTCACCCCCATCCCCCTCTCTTGCCAAGAGAGGGGGCGATAAGAATTTACTACAAGCAAAACGCACCGGGGACTCGACTCCCCGGACCCCTGCAAAAAAAGACAGAAGCATTATACGCGATTTTGTCGGATAAGATAAATAAAAGTTTTAAGCGACTAAATCAGCCAAAACAAATGAATCCTCCCCGCAGCAAGGAGGCTGTGTCATAATCATCTTTATTGGATCCCCCTGGTCAACACATTGCGGTCCATTAACTCAGACAGCTACAAGATGATGTGGGAGCGGCCTCCTTCTGTCAATTACGACACAGCC
>JAZDKP010000049.1:0-2035 GCA_043802925.1 Fibrobacterota bacterium
AAGGATATTGTCGAACCCCATTTATATTGGAACATACATATATGGAAAACGGCTCAATCCCACTATACGTGAAAGCTTGAAAAAAGACCGCCAAGTAGCCATCAAAGAAGGACTAATCCCGCCAATAATTCCCGAAAACACCTTCAATCAAGTCAAAAAGATAATGGACAAGAATAAATCACGCCCAAGGCGATCTCACGACTCCGTACACATCCTCTCGGGATTAATACGGTGCCTTGATTGTGGGGAAAGCCTTGCGGCCTACACCAGCCATAAAGCATCAAGCGACAAATATTACTACGCTTACCGCTGTCAGGGACATCTTCGGAAAGGACCTTCCTTTTGCTCTGGAAATAACGTCAGCAAGAATGCTATCGAGAACATCGTCTTTGAAACCATCAAAGAAATCAAGCTCTACCTGAAATGCATGACGATTAAGAAAGAAAAAGACGATACCCAAGAAGATATCAGAAGAAATAAAATCAGCTTGTCCCATCTGCTTACAAAAAAGACTCAGCTCACGGACCTTCTGGTGGAAGGATTGGTCGAGAAAGAAGATTATAAAGACCGCATAAGCCATTACAATTCTGAAATTGCCAACGTAAAAACGGTAATCAGCAACATGGAAAAGAATGCGGACAAAAAGCCGGAAATAAACCCAAATGACCTAAAACAAATCGCCATTAAAACGCTTTTGCAAAAACTCGAAATCCGCGGCCAAAAGCTGCTTCTCCGAGAAATCATATCCCAGGTAAGATGCGGTAGGAATGGGGCGGTGGAAATAGACTTGTTTAGTTTACCCTTTTTTTATCCCCAGGCGTTGACTAACAATCACACGGGCAGGGATTCATGGCCACCGCGAGCATAAAGCGTGACGGAAAGGTGACTGCGCTGGTGATGCGTGAAATGTTCACCTGACCGTCCTCCAACGGCTGGCGGAGGACCTCGAGCACTGGTTTTTTGAATTCCGGCAGTTCGTCGAGAAAGAGCAGGCCGTGATGGGCCAGGCTTACTTCGCCGGGCTTGAGGTGGTGGGTGCCGCCGCCCGCCAGCGCGGCCTCGCTGATGGTATGGTGGGGCGAACGGAAGGGACGGGTGGCCACAATGGCCGAACCGCCGGGCAGAAGGCCGGCCACGCTGTGGATTTTTGTGGTTTCAAGGGCCTCCTCCAGCGTCAAATCGGGCAATATGGAAGGGAGACGCCGCGCCATCATGGTTTTGCCCGAACCGGGCGGCCCCTGCATCAGGATGTTATGGCTGCCGGAAGCGGCGACCTCCAGGGCGCGCTTGACGTGCGCCTGGCCCTTGACGTCCGAAAAGTCGGTCGGGTAGCGCTGAGCGCGCTTGAAAAGGTCGTTGATATCGATACGGTAGAGGGGCAACGGCGATTCGCCGGTAATGTGCCGCACGGCTTCGGCCAGGTTCTTTACCGGATAAACATCCAGTCCCTCGGCGACCGCGGCCTCATTGGCATTGGCATCCGGTACGAGGATTCCCCGAAAACCCTTTTTGCGGGCTGCAATGGCCATGGGCAGAATCCCGCGCACCGGCTTTACGTTGCCGTCCAGTGAAAGTTCGCCCAATATGAGATAGTCCCCTGCATGCTCGGCAATGATTTGACGGGTGGCCATCAGTATGCCCAGCGCCAGGGGCAGGTCAAAGGACGACCCTTCCTTGCGAATGTCCGCGGGGGCGAGGTTGACCACTACCTTGGTGGCGGGTATATGAAGACCACTGTTCTTTACAGCGGAAAAGATGCGCTCGTGGCTCTCCTTGACCGCGGCGTCGGGGAGTCCTACGAGCGTGTAGGAGGGGAGGCCTCCGGAGGAGTCGATTTCAATGTTAACGGTGTAGGCGTCGATGCCGAAAACGGCCGAGGACCTGAGCTGTGCGAGCATAATGTCTCCTTAAATGTGTTCATCACGCAAATGCGTTTAAATATGCGACAATGATAAGATAAGGATTAAGTGTGACAAAACATGTCACACTTGAAAGAAAAGTAGCTGGGGCAGCGTTTTTTTTCGGCAGGGAGGAC
>JAZDKP010000050.1:0-8418 GCA_043802925.1 Fibrobacterota bacterium
GGCTGATTCCTGCCTGTTTCATCAACGTGGTGACGCATCCGTGCGATTCTTTTAAGGCCTGCACGGTCGCTTTCCTGGAAAGCACGCATTTTTTACGCAACCCGCCGCGGTTGCCGGTCTTTTTTAGTACCCCGGTTATGCCTGCCGAAATTGCCGGTTCTTCGAGCACAATGTCTTTTTCAGAAAGTTTGTCTTTCTGACAGAACAGCACGGCCCGGAAAATAACATTGCGTAGTTCCCTGATATTGCCGGGCCACGCCTCATGGTACAGTTTTTCCAACGCGGAAACGTGCAGCCCTTTTATTTGCTTATGGTAAGCCTGGTTCGCTTCTTTGATAAAATATTCCGCCAACAGTGGAATGTCTTCATTCCGTTCCCGTAATGGCGGCAGATAAAAACGGTACTGGTTCAGCCGGTAATACAAATCGTCCCTGAATTCCCTTTTGCCAATAAGCGTTTTCAGGGGTTTGTTCGAAGCCGCAATCAACCGTACATCCAGATGGACCGGATGCGTTCCGCCCACGCGCTGGACCTTCAGGTCCTGCAGCACATTCAGGAGCTTGGCCTGGACGTTCAACGGCAGGTTGGCGATTTCGTCCAGAAACACGGTGCCCCCCTGCGCCTGTTCAAAGCGGCCCGCGTGCGAAGCGTAGGCGCCGGTAAAGGATCCCTTTTCATGGCCGAACAGCTCGCTTTCCATCAGTTCGTGGGGAATGGCCGAACAGTCTATCTTCACAAAGGGGGCGTCCTTTCTCGGGCTGCTTTTATGAATCTGATACGCTAATACCTCCTTGCCCACCCCTGTTTCCCCTTCGATTAAAACAGAAAGATTGGATTGCGCAACCGTATCCAGCTCATCGCGGATGTTCATAATCGCCTGCGACTGGCCGAGGAATATCTTTTCGTGTTTCAGCAGGGTCGTTAATTTGTCCCTTTCCCGACGGAGCAAACTGATATTTCTGGTAAAGGAGGTGACGTCTTCAAACTGGTAAAGCAGATAATTATCGTTTTCAATGACGTCTTGTTTGACCGTCACGTTAAATTGATAATCCAGGCCGGGGGCCTTAAATCGCGCGGTCAGCGGTAATTTTGTCGGAATTTTATTTTCTGAATAATCCCGGCTTAATCGAATCCGTATGCGATCCAAAAGAATCCGCTGCTGGGGCCGAATCCAAATATACAAACGGTTACGGCTCGGCCAAATAAACGGCGCGCTTTCCCGCCATCTGCCGACACAATGGTTGTTGATAAAAAAGAAGTATTGATCGTAAAGCTTCTGAATGGTCAGGGTATGAAATGTCTCTTTTGCAATTCGGTGCGCCTCAAAAAAATAGACCGGATTGAATTGTTTTTTGAACTGAAACTTAAGGGCGTGTTTGCCAAAAGAGAGCGCATACCCCAGCAAGTCCGGCGAACGGGTTGATGGGGTATAATCGTTGCCCCGGAAGAGAACCCCTGGGCAGTGCAGGGTCTGCGGTTTAAATCCGATTTCAATGGTAAAATTATGGTTATCGACAGGCAATTCCTTGTTAAAAACCAGATACCCGGGCTTTTCCGGATCGTCATTTGCAAACAAAAGGCCGGCTTCGGTATCTTGGGTATATCCCGGGTTTTGATCCGGGACATAAAACGGTTTGTCCCCGCTCCCTGCTTGCCATGCCTCAAAATCATACAATTCAGGCTGCTGCAAATCCTTTGGCGCATCCAAAGGATTCCGGTTAAACTCCATGACATCAAAAATATTGCGTCCTAACAGCCCTTTAGGATCCCGGGCATTCAGCGGCCGAAGAAAAAGGCTGTTGAAGCCGATGATGTTGTTTTTTTCATCAGCGAGAATCGACATCTTATATTCCGCTTCTGAAAGCTTGGCGGCAATGTCAGGAAAACAGATGATCCCTAAAAAACGTTCACGGCTCACTTTGGCGAGATAAATGCGGGTCAGGGGATATTGAATGAGAAAATTCGGAAACAGATGCAAGGGTTCAAGGATGTTTTTTGTTAAAAAGCACGGCAGGCGTTTCTGTGAAATTGAATTCATGTCGCCCTGTTCCAAAAGACCGGTGTAATAGCGGGTCCCGGCCAACTGCTGAAACAAATCGTTCAAGTCGGAACATTCGGGGACATCATAATATTGGGATAGCGTCCCTTCAAAGAGCGCATCAATAAATTCCTTGTACTTATGGTTTGAACGCTCCGCCGCCCAGACAGGATTTCCGAGATTGTCGTATAGCAGGATGATGTATTTTGCCGTTCCGAAAAATTTAAGAAGTTTGATTCCATCCAGTTCCGGCGGAATCTGATCGGGTTTGACATTCGTCTGGGGTTGGGCTGCCATACACTGAAAAATAGCTGGAAATACGGACGAAAGTCAATAACATGTAATTGAATCAATTACACTGTCAATTACATGTGTTTTCCTTCCGCGAACACTAAAATTCAGGAAAAACAAAGGGTTTATTCCTGGTATGGGTTTTGCATTACTCCTGATAATCTTATGATTAGTATAAAACAGGAAAAAGCCGTACAGATCGTGGAAATATTAGGGGATATCGACCTCTTTGAAATTTCAAAGCTCAAAGCGCTGTTTAAAAACATGCAAGATTGTGAAGAGATATGGATGGATTTGTCCCATGCGGTAAGCGTCAGTACCGCATTCATTCATTTGCTCGTTTTTATCAAATTAAAACTGCCAAAAATGGATATCAAAATCATAAATCCCAACAAGACGATAGTGCGGTGTTTGGAATTGACCCGTGTCATCGATTTTATGGAAATAATCCTTATAAACAGAACAGAATCGGAAAAGGAGGCCCACTATGCAGGGGAAAATAGCGCTTTGTAAAATCCTGGCCGTTTTTCTATTTGTTTTCGTATGCCATCCGGTTTTCGGGCTCGAGGTAAACGTTCAGGTCGTCCATGCGGATTCCACCTATAATATTGTCGGGAGCAGCAGTCTTACAAATTTTATCAACGGAATATATTCCGACATGACCGCCCGGCCGCCTCTGAATGATTATCACGATGTGCTCGACTGGAGGTTCAACCGGCATTATTGGATTATTGACGACATATTGTCTCATACCAAGCAGCGCCGGGATTGGTCGGCGTATCCGTTTCTCAGGGTCGATGCGTATGCCGCTAATGCGGCCGCTGTCATCGGCATACGGGTCAAGGACGCCTCGGGGCCCATGCCCAATTCCGGTTATCGCGGTATTCATACCCCGTTTGCCATTTTCAACATTCCTCAGGGCCAATGGGTCACCTGCAATTTCCCGCTTGCGGAGATGGCATCCGAAAATGAACTGGACCTGACCCACATGGCAGGGTTTTACCTCCGCCTTAACGGTTATGCAGGGGATACGCCCCTCCAGCTGAAAAACATCAGGCTGGTGGGAAGCGGCACTTCGGACTATCCCTTGCTCGAAATGTCAAATGCCGTTGAGCCTTTCAAGAGAAAGGTCTCTAAAGGGGATGACGGTCTGATTACCCTGGCGGAACGTGACCGGGTGAAACTGGTGAAGGATTTGAGCCCGGTCAGCGCTCTGGGCCCGGTCACCGTGGTCAACACCACAGGGCGTTATTACTGCGGCTCAGGCCATTTCGGTGCCAGCGGAGACGTCTATTTAACCTGCTTGCAGCGCGGGGTCGTTGCCTATGACAACGGCCGCCTTCTCGTCCTGATGGGCGCTTCGGCCACAGGCATGCTTGAAAGCAGGGCGCAGGCGCAGGGCGGCACCGAATGCTGCATCATGGCCATGGGTTCCTTTGACGGAGGGGCAACGTGGGGCGGCATCACCCGGGGAGAGACCCGGCCGTTGCACCTCAGCAACTGGTTTGACCGCGCTTCAGCCTCTTCGGACTGCAATACCGGGGACGTTTACTATATCGGCACGCAGAACTGCTCCTCCTACCACGGCGTGACGGATATTCTGTTCCGCAGGCTGGCCCTGACCGGCGACGCCTGGGTGGAGGATCGGGTGTCCCCGATTGAGCAGATGTTCAAATGCCCTGGCTGGACGCGCGTTGTGAGGCTGCCAAGCGGCCGCCTCTGGGCCACCCCCCGCGAAGGATTTGACGACGAAAGCTATTGCATGATAAAATATTCCGATGACGACGGTTTCACCTGGATGCCGTGCAAGGACGCGTCGCTTCCCGCGCCCAGGCCGCTGTACCGGCCCGGCATCGACCCGGTTCCCGATCAAATTCTGCAATTACCCGGCCACTCCGGCCCCGGCCCCTTTCTCGTCCCCTATAAAAACGGAGTGGCTTCCTTTTCGTTGAGAGGCAACCTGTGGGCCATGCATGACGGCAACGCATGGGGCAGCGTCCAGACCCTCGGGTACTGGGGTTCGGGTGAAGACCGGTGGACCCGTCCTTACAGCAGCATCTCCGAAACCGTAATCAATGACAATCATATCTTCATGGCAAAAGGCGGATACCACTACGGCAGCAACCTGGGTACTGCAACGGATCTTGTAGTCAACAATTACAAGGACGGCGGAACGTGGCAGAAAGACACCCTGGAAGCCGGGGGCGTGACGGAATCCATCCTCACATCCTCCGGCAACTGTGTCTTCTGCTTCTATGTGATAGGGAACCAGACCGTCAAATACCGGCGCTGGAAAGAGGGCGTCTGGGGCGCGGCCGTGACGGTTGCCACGGAAACGGATACCATCAACCGGCTGGCGGCGCCGCAACAATGTCCTCCATCGTACGCCTGTGTTTTATGGGATCGCTATATCGCTTATCCTACGGTCGCCGCAACGTGGGTCAAATTCGCGCGTGTTCCCACGGACAACGGGTTGCTGATAGCCTCCGCGTCGCTTCCCAAGGGATGCAAGGACAGCGTTTACACCTGTAATATCCAGGCGGCCTGTGGCGTAGAACCTTATTCGTTTGCGAAAACATCAGGCACGTTGCCTTCCGGGCTGACGCTTAACAGCAACGGCACATTGTCCGGAACTCCCGGTGATACGGGTACATTCAGCTTCACCGTACAGGTCACGGACAATAACGCGGACACCGCTTCCAGGACGCTGACACTGCAGGTAGGCTATCCGCTGACGCTTGCCGTAAAATTGCAGGCGCCCTCCGGAGCCATGCGGGTGGCCCTCAATAATCAACCCAATCCATTTGGTTCACATACGGTCATCAATTACCGTCTTGCTGTGCGTGACCGTGTTACGATTCAAGTTTATGATATCAGGGGCAAACAGATTGCGTGCCTGGTAGATCAGGTCAAAGATGCCGGTACCCACTCCATCCACTGGCGTGCTCAGAAGCTGGCAACGGGCATCTATTTTACTCAATTAAGCACCGGGCGTCATAAGATTGTCCAAAAACTTATCCATTTTTAATAAGGCAAATAAAAATCATGCCAGGAGAAAAACCATGACGCTCAAATCATGCCCTTCATTTTTCTTGCTGCTGCTGTCGGCAATCCTTGTCTTTTTCCCATGCCGGGCAACGGCCCAGGCGGGTTTTACCTCGGGCCCGAGCGTGGTTGTCAATGGAAATACCGCACAAATCGATTTTACAGTCTCAACAGCCACGGATGTGGCGGTCTGGATAGAGGACAACGATGGCAACATCATCCGCCATCTTGCAGCCGGCCTTTTGGGCTCTTCAAGCGTTGCCCCGCCTTTACAATCCGGGCTTTCTCAATCCATTGCCTGGGACGGCAAAAATGACAGAGGAGAAGATGTCGCGGCCAGTTTGACTAAGACGGTAAAAGTGAGCCTTGGACTCAATGTAGCTTTTGATAAGGTCATGGGCTGGAACGGCCTTTCTATCGGCGCCGTCATGGGCTTGGCCGTGGATTCATCGGGTCATTTGTATGTGTTAAATTGCGGCGGCGACTACATCATGCGCAGTTCGCCGCAGGTGCAGGTGCTCGATCGTTCCGGCAGCTATGTAAAAACCATACTCCCTTGTCCGGCGAACGTCACACAAAACACCGCCCTACAGAATATCTGGCGCAATTCCACCGTGTCGGGCTGGATTCCGCGCGTCCATCATTTCTTCTCAAGTTTTTATCCTGAGATTGAGGCGACCAACCTTCAAACCATCTGTGTCATGAACAACCGCCTTATTTTCACCAATGCCGGTATCAGTACCGCTGAAAGGCGTATCCTGCGGCTTCTCCAGCTTAATCTCGACGGTTCCATTCCGGATTACGGGTTTTTCAGCACGCCCATCACCAGTGCAAAAATGAATTATGCCAATGTCCATTTGGCTGCCTATCCCGACAGCGGCTGGATCTATTCCACGGGGTTGGTGGGGCCCGGGGAATGGGATTACACCCATCGCCAGGCCGTTTACAGGTCCCGGCTGGACAATGCCGGCCCGGGAACGCTTTTTGCGGGCGAAGAATATGTCGCCGGCACCGACAACGCCCATTTTGACACGACCAAGGGCCTGGGGGTTGACGGACAGGGAAATGTGTATGTTGCGGACAGAGGGAACAACCGGGTCATTGTGTTTAATAAATCGGGCCAGTATGTGGCCCAGTTCAGCGTCACCCGGCCGGGCCCCATTTCGGTTCAGGCAAACGGCATCCTTTATGTGATTTCTTCGGGAGGGGGGACCGGCGCCATGCTTTATAAATACGATTCCTATTCCGCTTCTTCGGCTTCCGCCCAGCTTGCACTGCTCACCACGGGTGCGCCCTCGATTGCGATGGATACCCATGCCGCTTCGCCCATTGTCTGGGTGGGTTTTTCAGAGGTAGCCACCGCAGGAGGCAAAGGCGAACTCTGGAGAGTCACCGACTCCGCCGGGACCCTGAACAAGCAGATCATCACGAGTTTTACCGAAAATGAGCTGGTGCGGCCCATGTATATTGCGGCGGATGATACGCGGGACGAGGTTTATGTCAAGGACTGGGCAGGGGCCCGGGTCCTGCGATACAGCGGTGCTTCAGGCGCACAGGAAGTGTTGCCGCTCACCACGGCGGGCGACATTGCCGTGGGGCCGGACGGCAATCTTTTCGCCTTCTGCGCCGTTAACGGCGGCTACCGCGGCGGCGGTTATGTCAAGAAATATTCGCATGATATGACGCCGCTTTCCTTTTCTTCAGGCGGAGATTCCCTGTGGGTTATCGGAGGGATCCGCGGCGGCCATCTGCGGGGCACGCGGGGACTGGACATTACCCCGCGCGGAGACATTTATGTCTTGCATTTTACGGGATATCAGGATCTCGACGCGACCTGGTCCAATGTCCACCTGCGGGTATACGATTCCACCGGCACCGTGCAACACGACAGTCTGATTGATTGGATAGGATCGGGCGGAGGGGCGGGCGGCATCCGGGTGGACAAAGGCAGCAATATTTATGTGACCGACCATGTCATGCCCGACACCATGAACCAGTACACAGGGTTGACGGAGGTTGAAAGAACGGAATGGTCGGCTCTTGTCACGAATATCGCCACCTATAATTGCTATCGTCATGTATGGGGCAGCCTCTTGAAATTTCCCGCTACGGGAGGCGCCGTCACCCATACCGGTTCCAAGACCTATCCAACAACCCCCGGACTTGTGGGCTGGACGGAAACCTTCAACGGCAAGGAATATGCGCTCATCAACGATGTTTCGCTGTTATACCCCGTCAGCCCTGTACCCGTTGGCCCCAAAGGCGGCGGCTGTACCTGCTGGACCCCGCGGTTTGACCTCGACGGGTTCGGCAGGATATTCCTGCCGGATCTCGCCCATTTTAGGGTCACGGTCCTGGATAACGCCATTAACAAGATTTGTAACTTCGGCGGATACGGGAACGCGGACAGCCGGGGCCCGGGAAGCCTGATAGAAACCCCTGCAATCGGCATTGCCTGGCCTGCCGGTGTCGCTGTCACGGATAAAGCCATTTATGTTTCTGACATGGTCAACCGGCGCATTGTAAGAAACACGATTAGCTATGCCACCCACTGGGACACTTTATTGGCACAGGGAACACAAAGTGAAGTGGCGGCGGAATGCGCGGGATTCCGCGTGACGGCGTCCCCTAATCCATGCGCTATTAGCGCCATGATTAAATACACTTTGCCGGAAAAGTGCTTGGTGAACCTTGCCGTTTTCAATGTCCGTGGTGAAAAAGTGGCCGCGTTAGTGCATAAAACAGAGTCCGGGAAAAAGCAGGTTGTCTGGAATACAAAAAATATTGCAGGCAAAGAAGTGCCCAGCGGCGTTTACTATTATCAAATCACTGCGGGAAGCTTTAAAATCGTAAAACCAATTATTCTGATACGATGATATTCATAATCAAGGACGTCATTAAGACACAAGGTGAGACCATGAAAAGAAAAAGTGCCTGTCCTGAATACAGAATCCTGCTGTTTATTATCTGGATAGGTATTTTAACGTTTCCCGTTTTGCCCGCAGAACTTCTTTTTTGTGGTTTCGAACAAGCGGAATTGGCTT
>JAZDKP010000051.1:0-16746 GCA_043802925.1 Fibrobacterota bacterium
TCCGCCTTGAACCGCAGCCCGAGCACCGCGGGCTTGAAAATCCGGTAACCATAGGCGAGTTCTTGCGCGCCCAGCTTTTTCCCGTCAAACCGGGTCAGCATGGGCGGAAATCCTCCTCGGGCGTGGAACAGTAAATGAAAAGGACTTTCATGGCTTTTTTAAGATAATATTATTGAAGAGGGCCGGTGCCGGGAAAAAAGCGCGGAAAACCTCACCCAATCCTTGACTCTTTCTTTCCTTTCAATGTATATTACTCAGTCTCTAACACCCATTGTGTCATTTTTTGCCTGGAGATGATTGTGAAAACGAAGATTGCGACCGAAAAGGAAATTCTACGCGCCTGGAAGCTCGTGGATGCCGACGGAAAAACACTGGGCCGCATGGCCAGCAAGGTGGCTGTCATGCTCATCGGCAAGGACAAACCCCTCTTTTCACCCCATCAGGACCACGGCGACTACGTGGTGGTCATCAACGCGGAAAAAGTGCACCTGACCGGGAAAAAGGCCGACACCAAGGAATATTTCAGGCACAGCAAAACGCCGGGCAACTGGCGCATGATTCCGTACAAGGAAAAGCTTGAAAAAGCCCCTGAAGACATCGTCAAAACAGCGGTCAACGGCATGATCCAGAGCAAGGGGCCCCTCGGCCGGCGCATCAAGAGCAAACTCTTCGTCTATGCCGGTCCCGAACACCCGCACGCGGCCCAGAAACCCGTGGCTGTGGCCGTATAACCGTTCTTTTTTTATTTATCGAGGAGAAGAGTCCCGTGGCGGAAAAGAAAAATGTGAACTGTACCATCGGACGGCGCAAAAACGCCGTGGCCCGCGTCCGTATGTTCCCTGGCGGAGAATCCATTCTTGTCAACGGCCGTGAGCTCATGGAATACTTCAAGAACGAGCGCCTTAAAATAGAGGTCGAAAAGCCCCTGCGCATCACGGAAAAGTTCGGCCAGTACTCGGTCAAGGCCACGCTCACCAGCGGCGGCCTCTCCGGGCAGGCCGATGCGCTCAAGCTCGGTATCGCCCGCGCGTTGTGCGTGGCCGAACCCGCGTTGCGCACCATCCTTAAAAAAGCAGGGCTGCTCACCCGCGATCCCCGCATCGTTGAGCGTAAAAAGTACGGCCGGAGCGGTGCCCGCAAGCGTTACCAGTTCTCAAAACGTTAGTCTTTTTATAAATCCAGCACGCGGCAGGCCGAAACCGTTGCCAGGGTTCCGCCATTGTTTGGCGGTGGCAGCAGTATGCCGCGGAAGAAACAAACCTGAATAAGGAGAAAAACAATGGCCGAACTCACACTGCAGACCCTTCTCGAAGCCGGCGCCCATTTCGGGCACCAGACCAGTCGCTGGAACCCCAAAATGCAGCGGTACATCCTTACCGCCAAAAACGGGATCCATCTCATCAACCTCAAAGAGACCCTCACCTGCATCGCGGCCGCTAAAAAAAAGCTGGTGGAGGTGGTCGAAAGCGGCGGGTTCATCCTGTTCGTGGGCACCAAGACGCAGGCCCAGGACGTTGTGGGCGAGGCCGCGGAACTGGCCAAGCAGTTCTATATCAACCAGCGCTGGTTGGGCGGACTCCTCACAAACTACGAGACTGTCAAGCGCTCCATCCGCAAGGTCGACGACATCGACAAGGCTGAGGCCGACGGGACCTTTGGCATACTGCCCAAGAAAGAGGTCAACATCCTCAAGAAAAAGCGCGAGAACATCCTCACGGACCTCAAGGGCGTTCGCGAAATGAAGCACCTGCCCGGCGCGGTCGTGGTGGTGGACATCATCAAGGAGCACATCGCTGTGGCCGAGGCCAACCGGCTCGGCATTCCCATTATCGCCATCGTCGACACCAACAGCGATCCCACGCAGGTCAACTACCCGATGCCCGCCAACGACGACTCGCTCAAGACCATTTCCCTCATCCTCATGGAACTGGCCACGGCCATCGCGGCCACGCCCGTCAAGTATGTGCGCAAGGACGAAAAGGAAGACGTCGTTGACGGAAAACGGCGCGTGGTCAAGCGCAAGGTTGTCAAAAAGATCATCAAGAAAAAGCGCCTTAAGTCCACCGTCGAGGCCGGCGCCGCTGACGCCGAGACCGTGATGGTCGATGCCGACGGCGATGACGAAGAGGTGGAGGTCGTCGAGGTCGTTGAGGTCAAGGAATAACGAACGATTTTACGATTAGGAGAACGCATATGATAATTGAAGTCACTGCCAGTGCGGTCAAGGAGCTCCGCGAAAAAAGCGGCGCGGGAATGATGCAGTGCAAAAAAGCGCTGCAAGAAACCTCGGGCGACGTCGAAAAGGCCATCGAATACCTTCGCAAGCAGGGACAAATCCAGGCGGGCAAGCGTTCCGGCCGTACGGCTAAAGAGGGCAAAATCGCCTCCGCCATCCAGGGCAACACCGCGGTCATGCTCGAGCTTAACAGTGAGACCGACTTTGTTTCGCGCAACGACGATTTTAACGCGCTCCTCGGAAATCTCGTCCAGGTCGCGCTCGAAAAGCAGCCCGTTGGCCTCGAGGCTTTCGAGGCCGCGTCCTCCGCGGTCTTTGGCAACCGTACGGTCAAGGACGCGGTCATGGAAAAGGCCGGCATCATCGGCGAAAATATCAGCCTCCGACGCGTCATGGTCCTGCACGCTTCCGCGGACGAGAAAATCTTCACTTATATACACATGGGTGGAAAAATCGGCGTCCTGCTCACGCTCAAAGGCGAGGCTTCCGCTCTCGGGCACAATAAGGTGCTGGAGGCGGGCAAGGACTTTTGCATGCACATCGCGGCCTCCAGCCCCATTGCCCTCAAAAAAGAGGACGTGCCGGCCGACAAAATCGCCAGCGAGACCGAAATCTTCAAGGAACTGGCCCGCAAGGAGGGCAAGCCCGAAAAGATGCTCGATAAAATCGTCCAGGGCCGCGTCGAAAAGTTCTTCAAGGAAAACTGCCTGGTCGACCAGCCTTTTGTCAAGAATCCGGACAAGAGCGTTTCGCAGGTCCTGGCCGAGGCGGGCAAGGAGGCCGGCAGCGCCGTGTCCCTCACCGCGTTTGTCCGGTACCAGCTGGGCTCCGAGTAACATGGCGGCCGGCTACAAGCGCATCCTTCTCAAAATCTCCGGCGAGGCCCTGATGGGACATCAGGGCTTTGGCATCGACCCTGTCATGGTCGAACAGGTCTGCGGCGAAATCGCCGATATCCGCAACAGCGGCGTTGAAATCGCAGTGGTCGTGGGCGGCGGCAACATCTTTCGCGGCTACAAGGCCAGCACCGCGGGCGGCATGGATCGCGTCACGGCCGACCACATGGGCATGCTCGCCACGGTCATCAATGCGCTCGCCATGCAGGACCGGTTGGAAAAGCGCGGTATCTTCACCCGCGTCATGAGCGCCATCCGCATGGAGCAGGTCGCGGAGACCTTCATCCGCCGGCGCGCCGTGCGCCACATGGAAAAGGGGAGGGTCATTCTCTTCGCCGCGGGCACGGGCAACCCCTATTTCACCACTGACACTGCAGGGGTTCTTCGCGCCATCGAAATCAAGGCGGAGGCCATCTTCAAGGCCACCAAGGTCGACGGTGTGTACGACAGTGACCCGGTCACAAACCCCAAGGCCAAAAAGTTCGAACGCATCACCTACGATGAGGTCCTCAGCCGCCACCTCAAGGTCATGGATGCCACGGCCATTGCCCTGTGCGCGGAAAACAAGCTCCCGCTCGTGGTCTTTAACCTGCTCACCCCGGGCAATCTCCAGCGCGCCGTCTCGGGTGAACCCGTGGGCACGGTCGTCGGCGAATAAATACGTCTCTCAAAATCATCCTCGTTTGTACTGTAAATTATTATATTTTCACAAATTGCAGCAGTCTGTATCATTAATTCAATAATTTATAAGGAGGTCCTTATATGAGCGAACAATCCATCAAAGAATGCGAAGCGCGCATGAAAAAGAGCGTGGACAGCACTAAAAATGACATTAACAACCAGCGGACCGGACGCGCCAACCCTGCGGTTCTCGACAACATCAAAGTCGATTATTACGGCGTTCCCACACCGCTGAGCCAGGTCGGCAACATCAGCGTGCCCGAACCCCGGCTGATTGTCATCCATCCCTGGGACAAAAGCATGTGCGCCCTTGTCGAAAAGGCCATCCAGGAGGCCAATATCGGCCTGACCCCCCAGAACAATGGCAACCTTGTGCGCCTGCCCATCCCCGAGCTTTCCGAGGAACGGCGCAAGGAAATCGTCAAGCAGTGCAAAAAAATCGCTGAGGACGGCCGGGTGGCGGTGCGCAACATCCGCCGCGACGGCAACGAGGTCGTCAAGAACGAGGAAAAGGGAAAGAAAATCACGGAGGACGATTCCCGCAAGCAGCAGGAACGCATCCAGAAGCTGACCGACCAGTACATCAAGCAAATCGATGAGCTTCTGACGAAGAAGGAAAAGGAGATAATGGAAGTTTAATGCCCAAACGTACCACCCTCGACCCCGCACTTATACCGGCGCACATCGCCATCATCATGGACGGAAACGGCCGCTGGGCCAAAAAGCACGGCCGGTTGCGCGTCTTTGGCCACCGCGCGGGGACCGACGCCACCCGCCGCATCGTGCGCGCCTGCGGCGAACTGGGCGTCAAAGTGCTCACCCTCTACGTCTTCTCGTACGAAAACTGGCGCCGCCCCTCGCTCGAAGTCTCGGCCCTTATGCGGCTGCTTATTGAAATGGTGCGCAAGGAGATTCGCGACCTCAACAAAAATAACGTGCGGCTCAACGCCATCGGCGACCTTTCGCTTCTGCCCGGTAAAACACGGCAGGTGCTCCTCGACGGCATCGAGGCCACCTCAAAAAACACCGGGCTTCTGCTCAACCTGGCCATCAGTTACAGTGGCCGGTTGGAAATCGTGCGCGCGGTCCGCCTGGCGGCCAAGGACATCGCGTCGGGCAAGCTCGCACCCGAACTGCTCAACGAGGAAAAGCTCTCGGGTTACATGTACACCGCAGGCCTGCCCGACCCGGACCTTATGGTACGCACGGGCGGTGACCTGCGCATCTCCAATTTTCTGCTCTGGCAACTGGCCTATACCGAGCTCTATGTGACGGATGTGCTTTGGCCTGATTTTGACCGCCGCCATCTCGAAGAGGCCATCCTGTCCTACCAGAACCGCGAGCGCCGATTCGGCCTTGTCAAGGAGTCCTGACCGCGTGTCCGAACTCATCAAACGCATTCTTTTCGCGGTCGCGGCCATCCCGGTGACCGTCTTCTTCGTCTGGCAGGGCGGCCAGTTGTTCCGCGGCTTCACGCTGCTCCTGCTGCTCGGTGCGGGCGTTGAATACTACTTCCTGACCCGCGCCAAGGGCATCCACGCCTACCTGCCCGCGTTGCTTTTGGGTATCGCCTTCTTCGGTTTCCGCCACTCTTTCATCCTTGACCGGCCCGCGGAGGCCCTCCTGTTCCCGCTCCTGTCCGCCCTGCTGCTGGCTCTTTTTGTACGCGAAGTGTTGCTGGCGGACCCGGACAAGGCCTTTGCCCGTGCCGGCGGCACGCTGCTCGGCATCCTCTACATCGGTTTTTTCGGCTCCTACCTCATTTCCATCAGCGAGCACCCCGTGCGCCTGTTTAAGCCGCAGGCCCTGCTCCTCCCGTTCCTCCTCGCGGTATGGGGTAGCGATTCCTTCGCGTACCTCTTTGGCCGACTCTTTGGCCGGCGGCTCCTGGCCCCCCGGCTTTCCCCAAAAAAGACCTGGGAGGGCCTGGCCGGGTCCGTGGTGGGCGCCATCGCAGGCATGCTCATCGGCCGGTCGCTTCTCCTTCCCGCATTCCCGTCCATGCTCTCCACCGTGCTCATGGGTTTCCTGCTGGGCCTTCTGGGCCAGGCCGGCGACCTGTTCGAGTCCCTGCTCAAACGTTCCAGCAATGTCAAGGATTCCTCGCATCTTTTCCCGGGCCACGGCGGCATTCTTGACCGCATTGACGCGCTTATTTTTTGCGCACCGGCCTATTATTACCTGTTGTTCCTCCTAAAGTGAATGCGGGCGCAATGAAACGGATCACCCTGCTCGGATCCACCGGATCCATCGGTGAAAACAGCCTTCAGGTCCTCCGCGACCACCCCGCGGAATACCGCGTGACCGGCCTATCCACGCGGGGCAACGTGGACCGACTGAACCGGCAGATTGCCGAGTTTTCGCCCTCGCAGGTCGTGGTGGCCGACGCCTCCCAGGCCGCGCACGTGACCCAGCGGCCGGGCCTCTCTGTCATTGCGGGGCCCGAAGGGCTTTCGGCGCTGGCCGAAGGCGACTACGACATCCTCATCAACGCGCTTGTGGGCGCGGCCGGCATCAAGCCCGCCTGCCTCGCGGCACGGCGCGGCAAACGTATTGCGCTTGCCAACAAGGAAAGCCTGGTGGCCGCGGGCGGCCTCATCCTTTCCGAACTCGCGAAAAGCGGCGGCTGCATCCTGCCGGTTGACAGCGAGCATTCGGCCATCCTCCAGTGCCTCCAGGGTTCGCGCCCCGCAGAAATAGAAAAAATCATCATCACCGCTTCGGGCGGCCCTTTTCGCACCACGCCCGCGTCTGCGCTGCCCAATGTCACGGCCGCGGAGGCGCTTAAGCATCCCACCTGGAACATGGGCGCAAAAATAACCATCGACTCGGCCACGCTCATGAACAAGGGGCTTGAGGTCATTGAAGCCCATTTCCTGTTCAACGTGCCCTACGATAAAATCGAGGTGGTCCTCCATCCCCAGTCCATCATCCATTCCATGGTCCAGTTCGTGGACGGTTCGGTGATGGCCCACCTGGGCCACCCGGACATGAAAATGCCCATCCAGTACGCGCTGACCTGGCCGGAAAAGGCGTTGCTCGCGGGCCAACGGCTCAACTTTGCCGAACTGGGCCACCTCTACTTTGACCGGCCCGACATGGGTAAGTTCCCCTGCCTCGCACTCGCCTACGAGGCGGGCCGTGCCGGCGACACCCTGCCCGCGGTCATGAACGCGGCCAACGAGGTGGCCGTGGAGGCCTTCCTCAAGGGGCGCATCCTCTTTACCGACATTCCGCGCTGCATCGAAAAGGCCATGCGCCGCCATACACCCCGGCCCGATTATACACTTGACGAAATTCTGGCCATTGACGCTGAAACCCGAAAAGAGGTCGATTCATGGGTATTGTCCTCGGCGTATTGATATTGAGTTTCCTCGTGTTTGTGCACGAACTCGGCCATTTTCTCGTGGCCAAACGGGCCGGCGTGCGTGTCGAGACCTTCTCAATGGGCTTTGGCCCCAAGCTCCTTCGCTTCCGTTACGGCGAAACCGAATACTGCATCTCGGCGCTGCCCTTCGGTGGCTACGTCAAAATGACCGGGCAGGAAGATTTGGGCGTGCCCGACGCAACCGCGGGGGACCCCCGCGATTTCCGGAGCCAGCCCATTCGTACCCGCATTGCCATCGTGGCCGCAGGACCGGCCTTCAACTACCTCCTCGCGCTTTTCGTCCTTACGCTCATGTACGCTTCGGGTGTACGCGAGGCCATCAGTCCGGCCCCGGTCGTGGGCTATGTGGCCGACTCGTCGCGGGGCCAAGCCGCGGGCTTTTGCGCGGGTGACACGCTCCTCACGCTTCAGGGCAAACCCGTGGCCTCCTGGGAGTCCGCGATCATGGAAATCGCCCTGCGGTCCGAAACGCCCGTGCCGGTCACGGTGCGTGGCGCGGGGGGCGCGCGCGCGCTCACGCTGGTGCCGAAAAAGACCGGTCGCGAGGGCATCGGCGTCTCCGGGCTTTACCCGGCCGAGCCTGTGATTCTGGGCGGCGTCGTGGCCGGCGGGCCCGCGGAAAAGGCCGGCCTCCGCACGGGCGATACCGTGGTGGCCGCGGACGGTGTTCCTGTACCCGCGTGGGATGCGCTGGTTGACCGCATCATGTCCGACAGCCTCCGCCCCCTCGCACTCACAGTGCGGAACGCGCAGGGCCTCCGGACCGTCACGGTCACGCCCGAATACAATACCCGTGAAAAGCGGTCCATGATTGGCGTGTCGCGCGGCGCGACCTATGTCAAAAAGCGCTACCCGCTTCCCACGGCCTTTTCCAAGGCCCTGCGCCATACCGGGGATGACGCGCTCATGATCGTCAAGTTCCTCAAGGCCCTGGTCTCGGCTCGCGTGTCGGTCAAGAGCATGGCCGGCCCGGTGGGAATCGTGCATCTCTCCGGGGAGGTGGCCCGAAGCGGGTTTGACGTGTTCCTGCTTTTTCTCGCCATGATCAGCGTCAACCTGGCGGTGGTGAACCTCTTCCCCTTTCTCATCATCACGGACGGCGGGGTCATCTTCTTCCTCCTCATTGAGCGATTCCGCGGCCGGCCTCTTACGCCGCGCCACCAGGCGGCCATCCAGCAGGCCGCCATCTTTGCCATCCTCGCGCTCTTTCTGCTCATCACGTATAACGACATTTTCCGTCTTGTCCGGGGACAATGACATGTCAAACCAAATCCTGCTGACGGCCCTGCCCCCCGAACTCCTGTCCGCGCTCTCCGTCATCGCGTCCGAGAACGGTTACAGGACCGAGGTGGCGGCAACGCGCGATGTGTGCCAGGAGATCCTGCTCAACCAGGACATCCTCGCCATCCTCCTCAACGTGACGCTGGTCACCGAGGACCCCCGCATCATCGAAGTCCTCAAGTTCTATTCCAACAGCGTCCAGTTCATCCTGTATTCCGAGGACCCGGCGTTCCAGATTGACGAGGTCGCGTCACGCAAGGACATCGTGGGCGTGCTCTATGGCGCTCCCGTGGCCCGGCCGCTCTTCCTTGACTTCCTCAATGCGGCGCGCCGGCTCTACCTGCTCGAAAAGCGGATCGAGTCCGTCAATTTCGCCCTGCAGGAGAACCAGTCCGCGGCCGCGGAGCTCAACCTCAAGAACAAGGTGCTCGAACGGGAGCGTAACTTCAACGAGTCCATCATCTCCTCCATCGCTTACGGCCTCATTATCGTCGACACCGAGGGCGCAATCATGCTCCTGAACGGGATGGGACGCAAGGTGTTCGGCATCACGGCGGAGGACGTTTACGGTTCCAACTACGAGACGCAGATTTACGAAAGTGTGCGCGAAAACCTCACGGCCGTGGCCAAAGAAACGCTCGCGACCCGGCAGTCCCGCGAAGTGGACGGCTTCACGGTGCGCGAGGACATGATCATCTCCTACTCGGTGTCGGTCATCAAGGACAATTTCGAGAACGTCATTGGGCTCATGTTCCTGGGTCGCGATGTCACGGAATGGGACCAGATGACCCACCAGCTCTTCCAGGCCGAAAAACTGGCCACCATGGGCACCATGCTCTCGGGCATCGCCCATGAGCTGCGCAACCCGCTTACCATCATCAACGCGCGCGCCCAGCGGCTCCTCGCGGGCCCGTCCGCGGAGCTCAACGACCGGGCGCGCAAGGCCGTGGAGTCCATCGAGGACCAGAGCAAGCGGTGCGGGGAAATCATCAACAACCTGCTCGACTTTTCGCGTAAAAAGGTGGCCGGCATCGTGCTGGCCAATGTCAACGAGATCATCGACAGCGCGCTCAATTTCCTCGCCTTTGAGCACCGTGCCGACGGCATCGAGATTCTCCGCAACTTTTCGGAGAACTGCATCGCCCGCTGCGACAAAAACCAGATGGAGCAGGTCTTCCTCAACCTCTTTACCAACGCCTGTGACGCCATGGCCGGCAGCGGCAACCTCGTTTTGACTACCGAGAACTCGGAAAATTATATTCGTATCAGCGTGCGGGACACGGGCCCCGGCATTTCCGACGAGCACAAGAAGAAGATTTTCGATCCCTTCTTCACCACCAAGGAAGCGGGCAAGGGGACCGGACTCGGACTCGCTATTGTCTACAAAATCATCCAGGCCCACAAGGGCCGCCTTGTACTGAGAAGCAAAGTGGGGCAGGGGACCACCTTTATCATCCTTTTGCCCAAGGTGCAGTGATATGGTCCATGGACGCATCCTGTTGGTCGACGACGAGCGCGACCTCCTCGAAATCCTGGGGGAGTTCCTCCAGGACGAGGGGTTCGAGGTGGCCACGGCCTCCGACGGCGTCGAGGCGCTGGCCCTCCTCGCCCAAGACCCCGCATTCGACCTCCTCCTCTCCGACATCAACATGCCCCACATGAAGGGCTTCGAACTCATTGAGCGCGCCAAGCAGCTCTACCCGGCCCTCAAGTCCGCGCTCATCACGGCCTACGACATCAACAGCTACATCGATCTCGCCCAGCGGTACAACATCGGCAACATCATCGCCAAGACCTCGCCTTTCAACTTCAAGGATTTCCTTGTCCATGTCCAGAGTCTGGTGACCGGCGATATCTTCGGCCTTGAAAAACATTTTACCCCGCGCCAAATCCAGGGCACCCTCACGATTACGCATTCCAGCCAGATTGAAAGCGCCATCCAGACCCTCTTTGCCCTTTATTCGCAGTTTCCCCGCGCGGAACGCGTCAAGACCGCGCTCCGCGAGTTGGTGGTCAACGCCGTCTACTACGGCGCCAAAAACGAGGACGGCGCGCGCAAGGACGAATGGAAACTCGACGTGGCCCTGGCCGAGGACGAGTACGTTTTCATCCAGTACATGGGGGATGCCGAAAGAATCGGCATCTCCATCATCGACCAGAAGGGCAAGCTGAAAAAGGCCGACGTCCTCTACTGGCTCGAACGCAACATCTCCCGCGATCCCATCTCCGGCCTTGTTAAAAGCCTCGACGACGAGCATGGCCGCGGCCTTTTTATTTCCCGCGAGTTCATCGATTCGCTTATTATCAATATCGCGCCCGGCAAACGGACCGAAATCATCATTCTTAACTACCTCCAGCAGACCTACAAGGGTTTCAAGCCCCTCATCATCAACGAGCTGTAGGCGCATTTCCGTCCTCCCCGTATGACCCTGCTCGAAATCCTGAAAAAGACCGAAGGCTTCTTTCGCGGCCGCGGCCTCGACAGCCCCCGGCTTGACGCCGAACTGCTCCTCGCGCACCTGCTCCGCTGCAAACGACTCGATCTCTACCTCCAGTATGACAAGCCGCTCACTCCGGCCGAGACGGACGCCTACCGTGAACTCGTGCGCCGCCGCGGCAACCGCGAGCCCCTTCAGTATGTCATTGGCAGGGCCCCCTTCCTCGATTTCGAGGTCGCGGTGCGGCCCGGCGTTCTTATTCCGCGGCCCGAGACCGAAATCCTGGCCCAGGCCGTGTTCAGCGATAATCCGGACCTCTCCGGCAAACAGATCCTCGACTTATGCACGGGCAGCGGCGTGCTTGCCCTGGCGCTCAAGCGCCGTTATCCCGATGCCGCGGTCACGGGCAGCGACATCAGCCCCGATGCGCTGGCCCTGGCCCGTGCCAACGGGGCCGGTCTCGATATCGAGTGGATCCTTTCGGACCGCTTCGTCGCGCTCATGGGCCGCACGTTCGACCTTATGACCGTCAACCCGCCCTATGTGCGCCGCACGGACCTCGCTGGCCTGGAACCCGAGGTACGCGACCATGAACCCGGGCTCGCACTCGACGGGGGAGAGGATGGGTTGGATTTTTACAGGGCTTTTCTTAACGAGGCCCCTGCGTACCTCGCTGCCGGAGGACGGGCTTACCTCGAAATGGGGGCAGGACAGGTTGTGGCGGTGACCGGACTGGCGCAGGAGGCGGGATTTTTAGTCGTGCGGGTGGAAAAGGACCTTTCGGGAATCGAACGCGTGGCGGTTTTGCAACAGGGCTAAAAACGGATGTCAAATTTCATATAGCATACGGTAAATGGTAGATTGTCAAACCGTTTGATTTCAGTAACGGTATAGCCAAAGTTCAAGTACCAATCCTTCAGGCGTTTGTTTTCGTCAATAATGGTTATGTAAATGGATGCTTTGCCCAGGCCGGAAGCTCTTTTCACGGAATCGTGCAACAGGTTTGTTCCGATGCCTGAATGTCGTTTGTCCGGACGGACGCAAACCCGATGAAGGCCGGTATGGTCGCCCTCCGTCATTTCCAGGGCATAGCATGATATTAATTCAGCGTTTTCCCGGTAACCAAAAAACGCCATATTGTCTTTTTCGGCAACCCTTAACAGGGTGTATTCATCCATAAAGGCAGGGCTTCCGGGCAGCATTTTTCTTGTAAAATTAAAATCATCCATGACGGTCTGAAAAGAACTGTTTATCAGTTGCCGGACGCTTGAAATGTGCGCTTGTAAGTCGATGGGTTCAAACATTTAACTTATCGGGAAATCATTTTGCACGAAGATAGAGTGCTTTCTGGTTTGCTCCGGGAGGGATTCGTTCTTCCGTCACAAACAGATCCGTTTTGGATTTTACAAGGTCGGACAGTTTTTTGAAGCCATAAATCCTAGAATCGAAGTCCGGCTGGAGTTTTGTCAGATAGCTTCCAAACGTTCCGAGGTATGCCCAGCCCGCTTCATCGCTTGATTGTTCAAGCGCATCCAATACGAATTTCTTTGGAAAATCAACCGGGGTCCTCGTCGTGTCGGCCGGCGCTTGGACCGTTGACGCAACGGGATCTTGTTTGGCCTTTGATGTCGCAGTCGTCGGCTCTT
Source organism: Fibrobacterota bacterium (assembly GCA_043802925.1). GTDB lineage: Bacteria > Fibrobacterota > OXYB2-FULL-49-7 > OXYB2-FULL-49-7 > JAEUSG01 > JAZDKP01. The sequence continues at coordinate 12,567 of JAZDKP010000051.1, forward strand.
TTCGGGATGCCGGCCGGAGCACCTCTGTAAAGATGAACTTATGGCAGGAACTTTTGAAAGCCTCAGGGGTTTTCTGCTCACCGAAGCCAAATACGGTCAGTCCCTCCTCCCTGAGACGCATCGCGAGGCCGGTAAAATCGCTGTCACTTGTGACCAGGCAAAAGCCGTCAAATTTCCGCGTATACAGCAAATCCATGGCGTCAATTATCAATGTGCTGTCCGTTGCATTCTTGCCTGTGGTGTAGGCAAACTGCTGTACGGGCTTGATGGCGTACTTTTGCAGCACCTTCTTCCACGAGGCGCTGGCCGGGGCGGTGAAATCACCATAGATTCGTTTGACGGTTGCTTCTCCAAAGCGTGCAATTTCAGCCAGGAGCCCGTCGATGACCGCGGCTTGCGCATTGTCGGCGTCAATGAGGACGGCCAGCCGCATCGACGGTTCTTCGGTCTCGGTTTTTGTCATGTGTCTGGGAGATGTCATGGGAAGGTGGGCTAAATATCCAGATTCTTCACGTTCGTGGAATTGTCCTCAATCCACTTGCGCCGGGGCTCCACCTCGTCGCCCATGAGAATGGTGAAGATGCGGTCCGCCTCCACCACGTCCTCGAGTGAGACCCGCAGCATGGTGCGCGATTCGGGCATGAGCGTGGTTTCGGCCAGTTGCTCGGGGTTCATTTCGCCCAGGCCCTTGTATCGCTGGATGACCAGCTCGCTGTCGCGATCTGCGCCCAGCTCCTTGATAATACGCTCCTTTTCCGCCTCGTTGAAAGCATACTTGTGGGTCCGGTTCTTTCCCTTCTTCTTTTCTATTTTGAAGAGGGGCGGCTGGGCGATGAACACGTGGCCGCCCTCGATGAGCGTGGGCATGTGACGGAAAAAGAAGGTGAGGAGCAGCGTGCGGATGTGTGAACCATCGACGTCGGCATCGGTCATGATGATGATTTTATGATAGCGCAGATTATCAATCTTGAAGTCGTCTTCGGATATGCCCGTGCCGATGGCCGTGATGATGGTCTGGATTTCCTCGTTTGCGAGGATTTTGTCGAGGCGCGCCTTTTCGACGTTAAGAATTTTACCCTTGAGCGGAAGGATGGCCTGAAACCGGCGGTCGCGGCCACCTTTGGCCGAGCCGCCCGCGGAATCGCCCTCCACCAGGAAAAGCTCGCACAGTGCCGGATCCTTGGACGAACAGTCGGCCAGCTTGCCGGGAAGACCGCTGCCTTCGAGCAGACTTTTACGGCGGGCCAGCTGCTTGGCCTGACGGGCCGCTTCGCGCGCGATGGCCGAGGAAATGCACTTTTCAACAATCTTTTTTGCAATAGGTGGATTTTCTTCAAAATAGATGGCCAGCACCTCGTTGACCGCGGTTTCGACATATCCCCGCACCTCGCTGTTGCCCAGCTTGTGCTTGGTTTGGCCTTCGAACTGCGGTTCGCGCACCATGACACTCACAACGACCGTGAGGCCTTCGCGCACGTCCTCGCCCGTGATGGCCACCTCCTTGGTTTTGCCGCGCGACTTGAGCAGGTTGTTCTTTTGGGCGTAGTTGTTGATGGTGCGGGTGAGCGCGGTGCGAAAGCCCACCAGATGCGTGCCGCCGTCCACGGTGTTGATGTTGTTGACGAAAGTGAAGAGGGTCTCCTGGTAGGAGTCGTTGTACTGGAGCGCGATTTCGATGGGAACCTCGCCCACGCTCTTCTGGATATGCACGGGCTTTTTATGGAGCGGGTTTTTGTTCTCGTTCAGGTACTCGACAAACGAGACGATGCCGCCCGGATAACAGAACTCGTTGTGTTTTTTATCGTCGCGTTCGTCGGCCAGGGTGATGGTGATGCCTTTGTTCAGGAACGCGAGTTCGCGCAGGCGCTGGGCCAGGATGTCGTAATGGAAAACCAGTTCGGTAAAAATTTCGGGGTCGGGTTTGAAGCGGGTTTCGGTGCCGGTTTTTTTTGCGGTGCCCACGATCTCGACCGCGGTCTGGGGGACGCCCTGCTGATAGCGCTGACGGTAGGTTTTGCCGCTGCGGCTGACCGTGACCGTAAGCTCGATGGAGAGCGCGTTGACGCAGCTGACGCCCACGCCGTGGAGACCGCCCGAAATTTTGTAGGTGTCGGCGTCAAACTTGCCGCCCGCGTGGAGCACGGTCATGACGACCTCCAGCGCGGACTTGCCTTCGGATTCCATGGTTTCGACCGGAATGCCGCGGCCGTTGTCCACCACCGTGATGCTGTTGTCGGTGTGGATGGTGACGTTGATTGCGGAACAGTGGCCCGCGAGCGCCTCGTCGACGCTGTTGTCCACGACTTCGAAAACGAGATGATGAAGGCCCTTAAAGTCGGTGCTGCCGATGTACATGGCCGGCCGTTTGCGGACCGCGGACAGGCCTTTCAGGATCTTGATATTACTGGCATTGTAGGCTTCGGACATGGCGTTAAACCCTCCTGGGTATATCAGTGAATCGCGCGTTTATGCACGGGTATTTAAGGTTCAGGTGAAAAAGAGCGAACGGACTGTTTTTTTTCCCGCGTGCGCGTTGATTTTCTGTATAATGTCGTCCTTGAAGAAAGCGAGCTGGCTGCGCCAGGCCGCGGTCTTGACATGGACAAACAGGACCCCTCCCTTGATATCGACCGGCGACGTGTGCTCGGCGACTTTGGCGCCCACGATTTTTTCCCAATCCGCAATGGCCGCGTATTCGCGCGCCTTTTTTTCGAGCCCGGTGTCCTTGAGCATTTGCGCCAGGACGTCGCCCAGGGGTACGGGTTCGCTGCATTTGCGGCGCGGCCGGTTCACGTTAAAGGGCCTCCAGGACGTTGTGGATGACGCGGAACCCGGCATGGTCAGCCTTGAGCGGGAACTCGGGGAGCTTGGGCACCGCGGCGAAAATCTGATGCCGCTCCGAGAGCGTGGCCACCAGGGCCTCGCTGCGGCGGCTGTCGAGCTCGGAGAACATGTCGTCGAGCAGCAGCACGCCCGGTTCGCCGGTGAGGTCGTCAAGCAAATCCACGCCCGCCAGCTTGATTGAGAGCGAGAGGGAGCGGAGCTGGCCGCGCGAAGCGTACCGGCGGGCGTCGCGGCCGTTGAGACGCACGAGAAGGTCGTCGCGGTGGGGCCCACAGAGCGTGACGCCAAAGGCCGTTTCGCGGGCGCGGGCCCGCTCAAACTCGGCCGCGAGGGCGGCCTCGCCCCCGGCCGCGTCCGCGGCCGGCGCCGGCCGGAGCGTGAGCTCGGGGGTTTCGCGGCGGTCGGTGATGGCGGAAAGGTGCCGGACGGCGTAGGGCAGGAGTCTGTCAAGGAACGCCTGGCGTTTGAACCGGATGTCGGCCCCGAGCCGGATGAGCTCTCGTGTGAGCACCGAAAGATACCGCGCATCAGGCGCGCCGGAGCGGAGATAGGCGTTCCGCTGGGCAAGGGTCCGGTTATAGTCGCACAGAGAGATAAAATAACTAATATCCGCCTGTGATAAAAGGATATTCAGGGTGCGCCGGCGCTCGGACGGAGGCCCGGAAATGAGCTGCAGATCATCCGGGGAAAAGCTCACTACCGGGGCCGCGCCCACGAGTTCGGCCGCGGATTTTAACGGCGCCTGGTTCACGGAAAATCCGTGTTTTTCCGCGCTGCCATATGCCTCCACTTGGCGGGGGTTTCCGGCTGCCAGCCACTCTGATTTCAGCGTGAATTTTTCCGTATCAAAGCGAACGAGGTCCGCGATATGCGCGCCCCGCTGGGATTTTCCGATGGCGAGGAAGAAGAGGGCCTCGAGGAGGTTGGTTTTTCCGGATCCGTTTTTGCCGAAGAGGAGGTTGAAGCGGGGGTGCGGGGTGATGTGCGCGTCCTGGAAGTTGCGGAAGTTGGAGAGGGCGAGATGCGTGAGGCGGGCCATGGAAAAAAGATATTCCTTCGGGGAAGGGGATATCAAGGGGCCGATTCGTTTTAATCGGGGCTCCGCCCCGGACCCCGCCCCATTTCTTTTTGCAGGCCCCAAAAAGAAATGGGGGAAAGAAAAAGGGGCTTTAAGAACCCGCCGGACTCGCCCCCGCATCTTGTACGGACGCACGGCGTGCGTCCGCACAGATGCGGGGGCTCAAACAACGGCGGATTTGGATTTGTCCGCCTGTCGGCGGACTTTTGATTTTATCGGGACACTATATAAAACCGTCTGGCTGGTTGGGCCGGTTGA
>JAZDKP010000052.1:0-4272 GCA_043802925.1 Fibrobacterota bacterium
TCGCTGATAAAATACATAAGATATTGATATCAAATGAATAGTGGCTGGCATCTCATGTTTGTTGTTGGGTTTCCATTCCAAATTCCTTAAAGAATTTTTCTTTTATTTCCGATAAACTTGATAGCCGTTTCAAGGATAGAAAGGTAGAACTGGCATGGAAGTCAGAAAAAGCCGGCTGGAGTCCTATACTCCGGAAGAAAAAAAACGCTATCTCACCCGCTTGCGGGAGCGCATCAAGTCCGGGTATTTGCAGTCCGAGAAGGTTTTGGACGCGCTGACGGACAAGCTTTCCGGCTCATTTGAAGAAGAGCTGGCCAAATACTGAGCGTTTGATTATATTACCCTATACATCCGGGGGCGAATTTGGATTCGACGGGAGTCGAAGTGCCCTGGTTGCATGCCGAGGATCATGGTTGGCCTCGTAAAATATCCATGAAACAACAAATGGCGAAAACGAATACGCCATGGCTGCCTAAGTAATTAGAGCAGCCCGTTTCTCAGGTTGGCCCCGCCCGCGGCTGGCCTGAAAAATGTCATACAATAGCGGGCTGGCCCTGGCATGGCGCAGCGGCGTTCCAGGGTGAGAAATACCGTTGCTAGCCCGGCCTACCCTGCTTTTCGGGCACAGGACGGGCAAAACCCATAGAAAAGCTAAGCATGTAGTAGCCAGTGTTTGACGATTTTCGGACGCGGGTTCGATTCCCGCCGCCTCCAGTTTTTTCTTTCCATTCGATGGCTGAAAAGTTTTCTCTCCTGTATATCACCGCCTCAAGTAAAAAAGAGGCCCGTTTCATTGGCCGCGTGCTCGTTCAAAAGCGGCTCTGTGCCTGCGTGAATATCCTCGATAAAATGGAATCACATTACTGGTGGAAAGGGGAGCTCGAGACCGGACACGAAACGGTGCTGATTGCCAAGACAAGGAACCGTCTGGTTAAAAAGGCCATCCGCGAGGTGACGTCGCTCCACAGTTACGAATGCCCCTGCATCGTGGCGCTGCCGATAACGGACGGTTATCCAGGATTTCTGGACTGGATTAAGGCCGAGACCCGCGGTTGAACAACCGGGTCATTTCATTTCCATCGATACGTCAAGGTTCTTGACCGAGTGGGTGATGGCTCCCACGGAAATGCGGTCCACGCCCGTGCGGGCAATGGCCCGGACGCTCCGGAGGTCCACTCCGCCTGACGCTTCGACACGCACTTTTTTACTGCGCTTTCGTATCACGGTGACGGCTTTCTTCATTTCCGCGCACGACATGTTGTCAAGCATGATGATGTCGGCGTTGCTTTCAAGCGCTTCCAGCACCTGGGAGAGCTTTTCCGCCTCCACCTCCACGATCAGTCCGGGACGGCGCTGATGGACCCGTTTTACAGCCTCCGTGATTCCAAGTTCCGCGATATGGTTGTCCTTGATGAGCGCCATATCGTAGAGGCCCATCCGGTGGTTCTGGCCGCCTCCCATGCGGACCGCGTACTTGGCGAGGTACCGGAGGCCTGGAGGGGTCTTCCGCGTGTCGTAGATGCGCGCGTCCGTGCCCCGGACCGCGTCCGCGTATTGGCGGGTAAGGGTGGCGATGCCGGAGAGGAGGCCCAGGAAGTTGAGCATGGTGCGTTCCGCTGAGAGCAGGACGTGGGCCCGGCCCGTCAAAAGGGCCAGCTTTTGTCCGGCGCGGACGCGGTTTCCGTCCCGGGCCATCAAACGCACCGTGGTGGGGCCTCCCAGTTCGCGTAAAATGACGGGAAGGAGAGGCAGGCCGCAGATAATGCCCGGCGCTTTGGCTCGGATGACCGCGGAGGCGCGTTTTTTCCGTGGCAGGGCCTCGGACGTAACATCACCGGGACCGAGGTCTTCCGCGAGCGCAAGACGCAGGATGGGAAGCGCGGCCTTGATATTAAAGTTTTTTCCCGCCATGTTGGATTAAAATAAAAATAAATGGGTATATTTCTACAAATGAAAATACTTCTCATCCAGCCTCCGGTCGAGGATTTTTACGCCACGCCCATGCGCACCTATCCGCTCGGGCTCGCCTGCGTCGCCTCGGGCCCGCTTGCGTGCGGGCATGACGTCGTCCTCTATGACGCCATGGCTGCGGGCCGCAAGAGCGTCCTTGCTGTCCCGCCCCGGTTCGAGCACCTGGCCGAGTATTACCGTCCCGGGGACAAAAGCCCGTACCGGCTCTTTGGCCATTATTATCATTTTGGCCATTCGTGGGAAGAAATCCGCGCGCGAATCCGGCAGGAAAAACCGGACCTCATCGGTATCTCCTCTCTTTTTACCCCCTATCACTCCATGGCCCTGCGGGTGGCGAAAATTGCCAGGGAATGCTTTCCGGCCGTACCCGTGGTTATGGGCGGCGCGCATGTGACTGCATGCGGCGAACCGACCGGTGTTGCGGACCATGTCATCAAAGGGGAGGGGGAGTGCGCTTTTACGGAATTGACAGGGGGAAGGGTCCCGGACAACCCTTTCCGTCCGGCCCACGGCCTTCTTGACCCGGGTCTGTACCGGTATCAAGGAAAGCGGATGGCTTTTGTCCTGACCTCCCGGGGCTGTCCCCATACCTGCACATTCTGTTCTGTCCATGCGAGCACGCCTAAATTCCGGCTCATCCAACCGGCAGAAGTGCTGACGGAAATTCAGGAACTGGTTTTGGATTACGGGGTCCGGCATATTGACATTGAGGATGACTGTTTCGGCTATGATGCCGGGCATGCCGGAGAAATTCTCCGTGGCATCTTTTCACTCGGTGTTCCGGGCCTCTCCCTGTCATTCATGAACGGCCTGTGCGCGGACGTACTGACCCCGGAGAAGCTTTCCCTTCTCAAGCAGGCCGGATTTTCCACGCTCAATCTTTCACTGGTCAGCTCGAATCCTGCGCTCAACCGTCGGTATTGCCGGCCGTTTAATGCCGAACGGTTTGGGCAGACCGTGCGCGATGCAGCAGCGCTCGGGTTTGCGATTACGGCGTACGCCATCCTGGGGCTTCCGGGCGATACGGTGGAGGGGATGCTGAATACCCTCGACACCCTGCGTTGCCTGCCGGTCCGCATTGGCGCGAGCCTTTTTTACCCGGTCCCCGGCACCCGTGTGTTCCGGGACTGTGTTGACAAAGGGTTCATACAGCCGGAGGACTATGACGTGTTTCGTTTGACCGCTGCCTGTGTGGAAACGCCGGAATTCAGCCGGAGGGACCTGATGACGTTGTTTTACCTGTGCCGGATACTGAACCTGGAAAAAGAGCGGGCCGCTGGAAATTCGGACGCGGGACCGCGACAGGCGCTGCAGGAGTTTTTCGGGGAACGTAAGATATTCCGCTATTTCAAGACCGGCCGGGAGGCGGCGCCGGTCTCAGAAAAGGTTCTGGAAGGCTTTTTCCACCGGTATCACAACCAACCGTCCAGCGCTTTGTCCGCTGTGTTGTAAACCTTGATGAGTGACGTGAGGTTTTGGCGATCGAGCAATTCTTTCAGGATGTCGCCGGCCCCGCAGATGCGGATTTCGCCTTTGTGTTCCTTCATGATCTGGTAGATCCGGATGATGGCGCCGATACCCATGCTGTCGATGTAGACAAGGTCGCTCATGTCGATGAGCATCTTGTGGCCTTCGAGCAGTATCCGCCGGGCCATGTTATAGAAAAGGTCCGCATCCTGCGGTGTCAGCATGGAGCCGCTGAAATGGAAGATACCGACCTCCCGGTAAAATTCAAAGTCCATCTGGATGGAGAGGCTGACGGCCGCGTTGGCGGTATCGATGCACCGGTTTGTATCTGACGTTTCAATCAAAAGCACCTTGTCGAGGCTGGTGGAACGGAGCGTCTCGAGGATTTCAACAGGAACATTTTTCAGGAATAAGCGGCGTTTTTTTTGCCGATACAGATTGTTGAGCTTGATGATGACACCGAGCGCAAGGCTGTTCAGGTATTGGCAGGCCTTGAAATCAATGGAAAGATCGCCTTGCTTCTGCTTTACCAGGAACGTTTCACCCGCTTTGAGCAGGGCTTGTGTTTCGGTGAGCTGCATCGTTTGCGGTAAGATATAATTGAGGTCTTGCATCGGGTGCTTTCTCCTTTGAACTTTCGTTTTCATGATTGTTTTTATAATATCGTTTTTTTTATTGATAAATGCAAACATGAAAAGAGGCCGGTCGGGTTTTATTTCCCTTCCGGCCCCTTGCTGTTTTTTACCGGCGCGTGACGGCTATTTTGCCATCATCATTTTCCCGGCCTTGTTGTAGACCTCGCGTCCTTCCTGGTTTTTGACCGCGAGGCGATAG
>JAZDKP010000053.1:0-5177 GCA_043802925.1 Fibrobacterota bacterium
CTCATGGACTTTCAGGCGGGTGTCGCGGCCTCGAACAAAACCAGCTTCAGCCTCAGGGACGGCTACACCGGCTCCGCGCCGGTAACCGCGCTCTCCATTATCGATGCGATTGACATGGTGACCGTGACAACGGGTCCGCTCAAGTTTACGGTTTCCAAACAGCATTTCAACCTGTTCGACGAAGTCTGGCTCGATGCCGACCATAGCAACACCTATGACCTTTCGGAAAAGATAGTGGCGTCAAATCTTGCCAACGGCGGGGTCATCACGGCCGGGAGTTCGGCCGCGCAGGGCTGCGTGGACGGCCAGGACCATGCCGCGTCGCAGAGCGCGCCGGAGAGCGTGAAAATCCTGGAACAGGGGCCCATAAAGGTGGTCATCCAGGTTGACGGCCGCCACTATGCGGCCTCGGGCGGGGTCGCGAAGGGGCTATACGGATATCAGGTGTTTATCACGGCGTACGCGGGCCGGCCCTATGTGGATGTCCAATATATGGTCACCAACACCTATATGGAAGGCGACAAGCCCCAAATCGGCGCGACTCCGTACAAAGTTTACGCCTGGCCGTTCAAGAAATACCTGGTGAACCTCAACCTCAACCTCGGCGGCGCTCAGAGCTACGCACTCCTCGGCGAAACCGAGGTGACAGGAAGCCTGACCGCAAGCCCGGTTCGTTTGATGCAGGACAGCGGGGCTTATACCATCACCGGCGCCACAGGCGGCGTGACAGCCAAAGGCGGCGTCGCGGTGTCGAACGGGACGCTGGGCGTGCGGGTGGCGTTGCGCGACTTCGGGCCCAACTATCCCAAGGCGATTTCGGTGCAGCAGGACAAAATGGTGCTCGAGCTTTTCCCGGAAAAGTCGGGAAATGTTTACTGGCTTGAACCCTTGAGCCGGAAGAACCAGCGAATGCGGGTGGAGTTCTTCAGCAACGCGATGGCAACGGGCACGCTTCTGGCCCATTGGAAAAAGACGGATGCACCGCTCCGGGCTTTAGCGAGCGACCTCAACTGGTACTACGCGACAGAGTCATGGGATGGCACGTTCGGGCAGGCGCCCGGATTCAACCGGCTTGCGACCGGAGCGTGGCAACGCATGGCCAAACCGGCCTATGATAACGCGCATCCGGAAAATGGTTATAACGCGGGATGGGAACGCTTTGGCTACATTTCCGAATTCAACGGCGCGGGCGGCAACCCGAACATGTTAAGCTGTTACGCCAAATATTTGGTGACTGGAAATCCAACGGACTTTGAGAATGCGGAAAATATGACCTTTTATTTCAACGACATGGTTCCTCTCCACACTTCCGAAAACCGGACAACGGATCTTGCCTTCCTGTTGAATATGGAAAATCATCTTGGGGACATGGCTTTTCACTGCCCCACGGTTGGCCGCCCTTATTACCTGGCCGTTAAAGACACTTTCCCGGGTTACGCCAGTCACCGGGCCTATTATGACGGGCCCAATCTTCCGGATGCCGGGCACATGCCAAACTACGAAGTGCTTGAGTATTATCTGCTGACCGGGGACCCTTCCACCTATTGCTCCATGCTCGACCAGGGCGTGCGCGCCGCCATCCATATCCTGTACGAAACCTACGTCTATTATGGCGGATGGCGCTATTCGGACCACCAGGGTGCACTCGTTGACCTCGATAAGTTCTATTTTATTGACTATGGGACACGTTATATGGCCCGGCCGATGCTGGTGGCCATGCAGGCCTACGAAGTCACGGGGGACACCACCTTTTTACGCCCGGCAAAAATCATGGCGTACGACCTTCGCAATGCCGCCCGGCGGAGTCCGATAGGGCTCATCGGCGATCCCGTGGACTCCCTTGGCGGCGAAAACGCCTACGGGCGGCCGTGGCTCACAATATGGCAAACCAACCATCCGGGGGTCCCGGTGCCCATAAGCCAGATGAATGCCGGTTTCCAGAACGCCATCGGCATACGCGCCCTCTATAAATACTGGGAAGAGACCCGCGATGAGGAAATACGCGACCCCATCATTTTCATGGCCAAGCAGATGGAAGAGCAGGCAGCAAAGACAGGCGACACCTATCTGGGTTTTCAGTACAGCTGGACTGACTTCTGGGGCAACGGCGCACGGGCCACAGCCGAGGCGATAACCTCTGTGCCCTATAGCGGATTCACGGCTTCCAGCAGCGAGACTGTTGGCGGTGTCTGTTTCGGTTACCTTATCAGCGGCCGACGAGATCTCTTCAATGTCGTCGAAGATGCATATTCTGCTTATTATAACACTCATTTCGATTATTCCAATGACCGCTGCATCAGCCTTTACCCGGCCAAATGGAAGAACCATAATCTTGACACCGTGCCGCCCGCGCCGGTGACTGACCTTACGGCAACGGGCACAGGCCCCGGTACAGTCCATCTCACCTTTACTGCGCCCGGCGGCAACGGGAATGTCGGAACCGCCGCCGAGTACCAGATCAAGTACTGGCCTATTGATGTGCCCATCGTCGATGTCGTCAAACGATGGGACGCGGGTACCCAGACCGGCTGGCCGGACCTGCGCGCCCCCCTGCCCTATTCCGATACGGCGTTGCTCAACAAGGCGATTCAATACAAGAATGAACAGGAGGTCTCCTTCTGGGCCGCGCTGAACGCCAAGAACGAACCCGCGCCGCAGGTGGCGGGGGCCGCTATGACCTTCGACCTGACCGGTCTTGTGGACGACGGAACCTACCGGTTCGCCATGGTCTCCTTTGACTCTACAGGAAACGTTTCCGGACTGTCGAACGTGGTCAGCGCTATTGTCGATGGAACGACCGTCGAGAAGGTTGAAGGGAAAGGGGACTGCCCACTCGCGCTTTATAACAACGTCCCCAACCCGTTCAATCCCTCCACCGTGATTTCCTACAGCGTACCGGGTATCGCAAGTACGGGTAATGTGTGGGTTAAACTGGAGGTCGTGAACATTCAGGGGCAGCGGGTTAAAACGCTCGTGAACGGAATGAATACAGCCGGAAGCCGGAGCGTCTGCTGGAACGGGACCGACAACCTCGGAAAACGCGTGGGCAGCGGCGCCTATTTTTACCGTCTCCAGTGCGGGCAGAAGGTATTGCAGAAACCCATGGTCTATTTGCGGTAAAAGGTGCCTGATATTATTTTTCCTGTTCCTTTAACTCGGGGTTTTTGATGTCTCAATATCCGCTTCCCTCCTCACTTCTGCCCGCGGCCCTGAAAAAACGCTGCATCGAAGCCGTCCGGCTCGGCGCACAGTGGCACAAGGCCAACCAGGTCCGCCATGCCTGGCCCCACTGGACCGCGGACGCGGGCCGTTTCAACTCCTCCTTCAACCTGCGCCATCCCGAAAACCCACCCATGAAGTCCATCTGCTGGAACACCGCACGCGGCGCGCAGGCCTGCCTTTCGACCTATAAACTCACCGGAGACGCGGACGCGCTCGAGACCGCCCGTTTCGCGCTTGAATATGACAAGAGCTGCCAGATATTCTCGCCGGAGTATGCCCGGCACCGCGGCGCCTGCTTTGAGGAGACCCCGCAGAGCGACCATATCGCGGCGCGCGACACCGTGGAGACCCTGCAGGGGTTCATCAACTACTACGCGATTACAAAGGACCCCGTGGCCCTGGAGCGCGCCCTTGCAGCCGCGGACTGGTTCACGGGCCTTTACCTGGAGCGCAAACTCTATCCAAACGGGTATATCTGGATAAAGGACAACGACCGTGGCAGCGTGAACAACGATTTTTCCCGCATCATGTTCGCGTCCGCGGCCATGGCCTTTCTTCAGCTCGATGCGCTCACAGGGACCCCGCGCTACGCGGAAAAGGTCCCGGATGTCATGGACTGGGTCATCGAAAACTCGCTGGAGAAGGACGGAGCCATGAAAATCCACGATGGCACGGACGTGGGCCATCACGCCACAAGCAGCGGTCCCCTGGCCGGCTGTTTCACCAACGACGACGGCACCGGCGTGGCCATCATTGCCGCGGCGCGCGTCACCGGACTTGCGAAATATCGCGAAGCAGCGGAACGGTACGGCCGCTGGTGGCTCCGGCTGAACCAGATGCCCGCGACCCATGCGTCCATCCCGGCCGGCCTGCTCCTGCTGCTCGATTTCTACCGTTACACCGGAAACAAGGCCTATGTGGAAAAATCCGCGGCCTACATTGAAAAGGTCCTGGAGCTGCAGCATTCCGAACCGGCCCGCGCATTGGCCCACGGCGGGTTTAAGGGGCATGACATGACGGGCAAACGGGAGCACGACTATTTTATGAACACACCCGGGGACGAAATCATCAGCCACCGGACCACCATGTATGCCATGTTCGCGCTCGCAAAAGCGGCCGCGGAGAATGACAAGGAATGGAACCTGGCCTATTCGGCCTTTGGGTGGTAAAGGATGAAGCCGTCCTTGACTGGGACGGCGTGTAAAAATTAAATTTTCAGTTCTGTGATTTGCACGCGTTCTTCGAAATAATCGGGCGATTAGCTCAGTTGGTTAGAGTATTACCTTGACATGGTAGGGGTCACAGGTTCAACTCCTGTATCGCCCATAATCTAAGCCCCTCATAACAAAGATGTTAGGAGGGGCTTTTTGTTTTAAGCCTGTTGCACAAAGCAAGAAAGTCTCCAAAGAGCCTCGAGACCGCTTTCTTAAGGTCTGCATCGACCAGGGGAAGATATCTTTCCGCACGATTGACACAGCCCCACCTCTTTTTTATCTTACCATAGTCCGTTACCACGCGAAAACTATTTAAAAAAAGAACTCGAACCGCGCCATGAACAAACGTCAAATTGTCGCGAACAATGCATCTAACGGCAAAGTAAAATTCGAGTTTAAGTATTCAACCATTTCTGATGAACGAGGAAAAATCCTGGTCACTATCTCCTGAACACCTGTATAATGAAACGATTCCGTAATCACATCTTGTACTGCCTCGCGTTTCTTGCATCTTTCTGCTTTATTCCTGTCGTACATGCGGACCAGGCACCGCCAAACGTCCTGAAGGTGAGTGCGGACTCGGTCCCAGCGGGGGACATCACAAAGCCGGACAACCGGCTGTGGGCGGTCTCCGCGCACAGTTACTACGACCTCCGGGTCGTGGTTCCCTCGGGTTTTCTGGGGAACGGCAGCCTGGCCGGTCCCGACTCCAACGACATCCAGGGCGTGGGCGTCTGGATG
>JAZDKP010000054.1:0-17566 GCA_043802925.1 Fibrobacterota bacterium
CCTCCTTAAAGTGCATAGTTTGTAGCCACGCCCGTCGTGGACTACGCATTAACTACTCTTTTAAGAAAGGTAGCCTCTTTTATTTCAAAGACCAAGCCTCCATTACCAACTGACCACCCACTAACATAGTATCTCTCTCGCCCCTCGACTCCGCTCGGGGTTCGAGGGGGCTTGGACTTGAAACAGACGAAGATTAAGAATTAGTCATCCGACATTTGTTCTTGATCAATGGCCCCCCTCTCTCTGCGAGAGAGGGGGGAAAGGGGGGTGAGTTGACATTTCTTGTGTTCTTTAATGAAGATTTTTATTTATATCTTATCAATGAACAGTGCACCAAAATTTCTGGAACCCGTCAAAATCTTCACAGGGCTCATTTTGTCCGCGGAAGTGGAACTCGCCCCGGTCCGGTCCGTGCTCGAAGCCGTGTATGGGCCGGCCGATTATACAAGTCCGGAAATGGATTTTTCTAAGTACACACCCTATTATCACGACGAAATGGGAACAGGATTGCGCCGGGTATTCCTGTCGTTCGAACGGCTGGAGGACCGCACCCTTCTTCCGGATATCAAGCACCGGACCCGGGCCCTTGAAGCGGATTTCGCGGCGAATGGAAAACGGCGCGTCAACCTGGATCCCGGGTATATGACGCTGGGGCAGCTTTTTCTCGCCTCCACCAAAAATAATTTCTTCCGTATTTACATCCGCGATGGCATCTTTGAGGAGGTAACTCTGTATTTCAAGCAGGGCGATTTCCGGCCCTTTCCCTGGACCTACCCTGATTACGACAGCGGGGAATACAAGCGGGTGTTTGTGGAGATACGGGAAATCTACGAAAGGCAACTCAGGTTCCTGTCCAGATAGGTCCGGTATTCCGTCTCCTGTCGTTCCATCTCCATGTCCGTAAAATCGCGCGCGCGGCCCAGCAGGGTCACGGCCTTCCGTAGCGCAGCTCGGCCGTTATCGTGCGCTTTCAGGAAGATTTCGGTGCGCAGCCGGAAGAAGTCGGTCACGGTCATGAGCATTTCGTGCTTGACGCCGTAGGGTATTTCCGCGTACACGAACGGCAGTTCGGGCACGATGCGTTCGGCCAGTACCCGGTCCGAGGCGGCCAGCTCGATAAGGGTGAGGGAGCCCCGGCCGTAGCGCGCGCAGAGATAGTCCAGCGTGTCGTTTTGGAGTCCGGCGTCGCGAAGCCGGGAGGGTCCCAGGCAGCTCAAGCCTTCGGGTTTGCTGATAAGCGGTTCCTTGCCGGTCCGGCATTTGAGCCCCGCGGCCCGTTTTTCCGGGGCGAGATCCCACACTGCCTTGTCCACGGCTTTTTCCGCGATGCAACGGTAGGTGGTGAGCTTGCCGCCGCCGATGTAATAGGCGCCGGAAGGACCTTTGAGGATTTTATCCTTGCGCGACACGGAGGAGGCGCTGCCGCGCTTGAGTAGGAGCGGCCGCAGTCCGGCAAAGGCGCTGATTGCGTCACGCGGCGCCAACGCAAGACCGGGAAAATACCCGTTTACCAGGCGGAGCAGGTAGTCCACATCCTCCTTCTCCGAATACACATGGTCAGGATCGCCGTCAAAGTCAGTGTCCGTGGTCCCCACGAGCGTGTATTCTTCCCAGGGGATGACAAAAACGATACGGCGATCATCGTTGCTCGTGATGACGAGTGCTGTTTCGGTCCGGAAGTGTTTTTGAGGGAAAACGAGGTGGATGCCCTTGGTGAGGCGCAGGACTTGACGGGGCTGTCCTTCCACGAGCGGGTAAAAGCCGTTGGTCCAGGGACCGGTCGCGGAAATAAGCACGCGGCAGGGGATGTCGAACGTTTCTCCGGACAGCGCGTCCCGTGCCGTGACCGCGCGGATGCGGCCCTCCTCCTTAATCACGCGAATTGCCTGCGTGTAATTGAGCGCATGGCCGTTTTGCTCCATGCCCGAAACGACATTATTGATGACCAGCCGGGCGTCATTGACACGGCAGTCGTAATAAAGGACCCCGCCGGTCAACCCCTTTTCCTTCAACTCCGGCAGCATGGCGCGGAGGGCCTTGCGGCCCAGGCGGCGGTGGAGGTGGAAATTACGGAACAAGGCGAGCAGGTCATAGAGCCAGAGCCCGAAATCCATCATGAATAGGCCGTGCCGGTCGCCTTTGTAAACTGGAATGACGAACGGTGCCGGCTGAACGAGGTCGGGCATGAGCCGGGAGAGGAGGGTCCGCTCGATGGAGGACTCGAGGACCAGGCCGAATTCCATGTGCTCGAGGTAGCGCACGCCACCGTGGATGAGCTTGGAGGAGCGGGAGCTGGTGCCCCAGCCGAAGTCGTTCTTTTCGATGAGACCCACGGAAAGTCCGCGCAGGGCCGCATCGCGGAACACGCCTGCGCCATTGATACCCCCGCCCACCACGAGGATATCCACTCCTTTTTTCAGCGCGTCACGGACCGGGTCGCGGAGTGGGTTCATGGGGAATAAAATAATTAATACCGGCCGTATTCCTCCACCGCTTCGTGCAGGGCCGCCCACGCAGATTTGATTCATGACTATGGCCTTACATTGCTCGTAATTATTATATTGATAATCTTAAAAAATGAAGAAATCCAACGGGCCGGGACATTTCCCCCGTTTCAAGGGGAACAAGACAGAAAAACGCTTCGCCGGGGTGGGCCCGCACACCGGAACCGGGGCAGGGAAATAGAGCGCACTCCAAGAGAGTGCGCTTTTTGTTTATGGGTCTGCTGAAAAATAAAATATATAGAAGGAGGACGCCGTGATAGCCGATCTTGAAGGAATACTCGCACTCAGTGCCATTGATATCGAACTCAACGGCCTGATGCGTAAAAAGAGCGAACTGCCAGGCGCCATCGACAATATCCAGGCCCGGCTCCGGAATGAGCGACAGGCCGTTGAAATCATTGAAAAGCGCATCAGCGACGTGGAGGCCGAGTGCAAAAAGCTGGAACTGGACCTTGTTGAGCAGAAGGACGGTTTGAAAAAGAGTGATGAAAAGGTCATGCTCATCAAGACCAACGCGGAATATGATGCGGTGCACAACGAGATTACAAGCCGGAAAATAAAGATTACCGAGCTGGAGGAGCGCCTCCTGGCCCAGATGTCCGAAAAGGAGGCCCTGGCCGTGAAAAAGACCGAGGCCGAGGCCAAGGTCAATAACGAAGAGGCCCAGAAGCTCATGACGGAACTGCAGGACCTGAACGGCAAACTCTCCGGTATCGAAACCGAGATCGCGGAATGCGATGGCCGTCGAGCCACGGCCACGAAAATGGTCTCGCCCCGGTTCCTCACCACCTATGACCGGCTGAAGAAGACGAAAAAGAACGGTGTGGCCGTGGGAGTGGTTTCGGATGCCAACCGTTTCTGCGGCGCTTGCGGAAAACTGCTGACCGCCCAGCGTTTTATTGAGGTCAAGCGCAACAACGGTGTGGTTAATTGCGAGGGCTGCGGCAGCATCCTCATCTGGAAAAAGGAGGATTGACATGGCGGACCGTTTCGGCAAACGCGGCCTGACTTTTGACGACGTCCTGCTGGTTCCGGCCCGGTCCGCGGTCCTGCCCAAGGACGCGATCGTCAAAACGCGGCTCACTGCGCGCATTTCGCTCAATGTCCCGCTGCTCACCGCAGCCATGGACACGGTCACCGAATCCGACATGGCCATCGCCATCGCGCGCGAGGGCGGTGTGGGCATCCTTCACAAGAACATGACCATCGAGGAGCAGGCCGCGGAGGTCGAAAAGGTCAAGCGCTACGAAAGCGGCATTATCACCAACCCCGTGACCCTGTCCCCCGAACACCGTGTGGCGGATGCGCTCAAAATCATGCAGGAGCGCAAGATTTCGGGCTTTCCAATCACCGAGGGCAAGCGGCTCGTGGGCATCCTCACCAACCGCGACCTCCGTTTCCATGACAACCCCAACGCCAGAATCGGTTCCGTCATGGTCGCCCGCGACCGGCTCATTACGGCGCCAGCCGGCATCTCCCTCGTAAAGGCCAAGGTCATCCTCTACGAAAACCGCATCGAGAAGCTGCCTATTGTCAATAAGCGCTTCGAACTGGTGGGGCTCATCACCATTCGCGATATCATCAACCGGCTCCAGTACCCCAACGCCTGCATCGACAAAAAGGGGCGTCTCCGCGTGGGCGCGGCCGTTGGCACGGCCCCGGACACCCTCGAACGGGCGGCCGCCCTTGTCCGCGCGGGTGCGGACGTCATTGTGGTGGATACGGCCCACGGCCATTCCACCCGTGTGCTCGAAACCGTTCGGCTTATCCGGAAGCGGTTTCCGAGCCAGGACCTCATCGGCGGTAACATCGTGACTGCGCGGGCGGCCCTCGACCTTGCCCGGGCCGGCGCGGACGCGGTCAAGGTGGGCGTGGGGCCCGGTTCCATCTGCACCACGCGCGTGGTCATGGGCGTGGGCGTGCCGCAAATCACCGCCATTCATCAAGTGTACAATGCCCTTAAGAAAACGGACGTAACACTCATTGCGGACGGCGGCATCCGTTACTCCGGCGACCTGGCCAAGGCCCTTGCCGCGGGCGCGGACTCGGTCATGATTGGCAGCCTCTTTGCCGGGACTGCTGAGAGCCCGGGCGAGACCATCCTCTTTGAAGGACGTTCGTATAAGAGCTATCGCGGCATGGGTTCCCTGGGCGCCATGAAAAAAGGCTCCAAGGACCGCTATTTTCAGAATGACGTGGTGGATGAGTCCAAAATGGTGCCTGAAGGCATTGAAGGCCGCGTACCCTTTAAGGGACCGGTGGCCGATTCGGTCCGCGTCCTCGTGGGCGGGCTTAAGAGCTCCATGGGCTACTGCGGGGTTGCCACCATCGCAGGCATGAAAAAAGCGGAGTTTGTGCGTATCACGGCCGCGGGCATCCGCGAAAGCCACCCGCACGATGTTACCATCACCAAGGAAGCGCCGAACTACCGCACGGAGAAGTGACACCTCACCCCCTTTCCCCCTCTCCCTTGGGAGAGGGGGCTTTCTTAATTATGGGGGGAATTAATAGCTGACGACTTTTAAACGGTACGTTCTTCCGGCGGAGACGGCTTTAATAAAGTAAACGCCAGGATTCAAGCTGCCGGTTTGAACCTGAGCACTTCGGCCAGCGGCAAGGTTTTGCCGTAACATTTCCTGACCCTTCACATCATAAATCATAACCTGTGTTTTCCGGCCTGATTCCGGGAATGTCAACCTGAAACCGTTGTGGAACGGCGACGGCCATGCCTGTACCGCCCGTTTCGGTAATGTATTCCTTGCACGCGTTTCTACGGCCGTCACATCCTTTGCAAACCAGTTCTTCCAGGTCGTCATGGCCATTCGCGGAATACCGGCTTCATCGTACAACCCTGTGTCGCGCCAGGGGAGCGCGTCCTGGGAGCTCCCGAGCACCTTTACCCAGAGGGAATCGTAGTCGCGCACCGAATACCAAACCAGGAAACGGGCGCTGAAGTCCGCGCACGCCTGGGCCAGCAAGGAAAGAAACCGCGACTGTTTTTCCGGCGTTCCGTTGAAAGACAGGCCGGAAACGGTCCAGTACTGGGCGGGATAACTGCTTTCGGCGACCGCGATGGGCTTTGACGTAAGGCTGAAAAGGCGGGAGAGGTAATTGTCCGGAAAGGTATCGCACAGGATTCCACTCATGAAGGGGTGGACGGAAAAGGCGATGAAGTCGGCGTATTGCTCCAGGCTGTCAAGACCGGCGAGCTGGAGGGAAAGGGTGTCGGGCGAGGACCATTCCGGGAAATAGGGGACACAGAAGACCGAAAGTCCCACGGGCAGCGAAGGAAAACGCGTCTTCAAGCTGTCGTAGGTCGCGTGCAGCAGTTCCAGGTAATCGGTCCAAAGGGAAGGGTTGTTGCGGAGCAGCAGATTGACCTCTACGCCAATCAATGCGTAGTCGGGATTAAAAAGGGTGATCATCCGTTCCGCGTAATTCAGGAAGGCGATTTTTACGGAATCACTGTTGAAGCGTACGTTATCCCAGCCCGCCGGAAGAGGCATGTTATACGTGTCGCCGCGATATGGGGCGAGGCTGTTCCGAACCGTATTCATGGGATTTATCTGGAGAAGGATCTTCATGCCCGGCTTAAGCTTGTTTTTCCGATCAATCAGCTGGTTCTGGAAATCGGCCGAAAAGGCGGTGTCGTTGAAGCATTCGGGCCAGGGAACGCCTTCCTCGAGATGCTCGGAAACCATGTCGCCATTGCCCTGGATCGTGTCGTAAACCCAGGACTGCGCCTCGAATGTGGCGTCATACAACCATGGGGAAAATCCCATGTAGAAAGGGCGGGTGGCGGCAAAGAGGGACGCGGCGCTGAGACCAACGATGAAGAGTATGCGAAGGGAAATCAAAAGAAATCCTCCAGTACGCGGTCCACGTTACGGCGGCCGCGCATTTCGTCGCTGTTCTCGAGCGCCTCGCGAAGCTTTGCCACGCAGTCAAACCGTTTTGAAGGCTTTTTCTGCAGGCATTGGACAATGGCGGCGTTTAGCCCCTCGCTAATATCGTGGTTGATTGCCCTCGGTGGAATATACGCGCACTCGGTGATGGCCTTGAGAATGGCGCCCATGTTGGAGCCTGTGAAGGGGAAACGCAGGGTTGTGACAAGGTACAACAATGTTCCGAGCGCGAAAATATCCGCGACTGGGCCCACTTTGCCGCCCTCAATCTGTTCCGGTGACATATAGAGCGGGGTGCCCACAATCTGGTCCGCCTGTGTGAGTTCGGCCGCGCCACTGGCGAGGCAGCGTGAAATGCCGAAATCCACGAGTTTAACTGCGCCGCCCTTTGCGATGAGAATATTCCCGGGCTTGATGTCGCGGTGGACAACGCCGCGCTCGTGCGCGTGCTCCAGGGCCATGCAGACCTTTATGCTTACGGCCACGGCGATATGGAGCGGGAGGCGCTTCTCTTCTTTCAAGAAGTCTTTTAATGAAGAGCCATCCACATATTCCATGGCGAGGTAGTGAAGCCCGTCCTGCAGACCGAAGTCAAATATCTGAACGATGTTGGGGTGGGAGAGGAGCGCGGTAGTCTTAGCTTCCATTTCAAAACGCTGTGTAAAGGTCGGTTCTCCCGTCATATGGGCGTGAAGGATTTTGACTGCTAATGTTCTGTCAAGGTTTCGCTGGTGCGCCCGGAAAACCGCGGCCGTGCCCCCTTCCGCGATTTTGTCTCCCAGAAGATAGGGCCCGAGCGTCCTTCCCTCGGACTTCATTTCATCAACGACCTTCATTTTGCCGCGCTTTTCAATGACCGAACGGACCACGCTTTTCAGTTTCGCCGAGGAGAAGGGCTTTTCCAGGAAGTCGTGCGCCCCTATCTTTATGGCCTCCACCGCGGTCTCAATGGTGCCATGACCCGAAATCATGACGGTGTCGGCCTGGTATTTATCCCGTGCCATGCGTTTGAAGGTGTCGAGTCCGCTTTCGCCAGGCATCTGGATGTCCATAAGGACTACGTCGAACTTTTTGCGGGAAAGCCAGTCGAGACAGGCGCGGCTGTCGCCTGCCTCTTCGACCGTGTAGCCTTCGTCGGTCAGGATTTCGCGGACGGTCTTGCGGATGAAGGGTTCATCATCCACAATGAGAACTGTGGCGTCGGAGTCGGAAGCACTCATAGCAGCTCTTGACACGTCTAGAATTTCAGCACTGCCGAAAGCCGCGCTTCTTCTTTGCCCGGAAGATAGGCGGGCCGGAACTCGAGCCTGCGTGCGGTTTGTGCGGTCACCAGCTTCTGGTTGTAGCGCTTGGCGCCCTGGTAGGCATCGTACACGGCCCAGACCCAGCACCCTGCGGCCAGGGCTACGGACGTACCCAATATCACTTTTTCTTCGGTGGGCAGACCGACCTGCTTGTCATCGGGCTTGGGCGCTGTGACCTGATGGACCTTGTAGGCGTCGTAGGCCTCTTCAATATAGAAGGTGTCGGTGTTCAGCGTCTCCCAGCGGATGAGCATGTATTGGGCCACGTAAAACCCGGTATAGAACCCCGCGGCGGTGAGGACACCGCGCAGGTATTCCTTGTTGTAAATTTGGCCCGAGCCCGGGATGGTGGCTGAGAAAAAGGCCGAAGCCAGGGGGTCTTTGGGGATGGCATCGTAGTTGTACGACGCCACCTGGGGCTTGAGGACAACAGCATCATCGCCCCCCCCTCCGAAGGAGGAGAAGGCGACGATGCCGATTAGAGACAGAGTTGCGAGGGCCTTGCGCATTCAGTTTCCTTTCATCAATTCGTTCCGATGACTTCGCGCTTTTCATTGTAGTAGGTCGTTGTGCCAGCGCCGGTCTTGTCGTTGTTTGTGAACTCGACCAGGAGGGCTCCGTCCGCCGTATTCTTCCGGATTTCACCGCTCCGTTCATAGTTGGGTTTGAAGTGAATCATGAAGTAAAGCGAGTCGCCGGTCTCGCCCCAGGGATAGGTGAAGCTCATGATGCCTTCGTTGTCCTCGTAGCGAAGGTAGGGCAGGGAAGGATTCTGGCTGTTTTTGTGGATAACGGCCAGGTCGAAGTCGAAGGATTTTGGGCCTTCAGAGTTATCTTTGCCGGAATGTGCGTCGTAGAAGGCGCCGCTGCCGTACTGGATGTGATTGTTGTCATCTAGAGAGTCCAGAGTAAAGAAGGCCGTGTCGCCTTCACCGAGTTCCACGGAACTGCTGATGTTGCGCGCCCAGAATTCGGTAAAGCCGGGTTTGATGGTGCTCGGAACCAGGATATTGCCCTGGCTGAAATTGACCGTGGCCCGCAACGAACAGACTTCGCTGTTCCAGCTTTTTTTCTCGCGGCCCGTGAATTTCCAGTGATAGACATCGCTGATCAGCATGGGATTCAGGCTCGGGAGATTGGTGTATGTTCCGGTATATTTAAAAGCAACCTCCCCGCGACCCGTGGTCAGTTTCTGGTTATCGCTCTCATCCGGCTTGTCACGTACAACTTCAAAATAAACCAGGGAATCACCGCCGCGGACTTCAATACCGTTTGACACCAGCCAGGAGGGTGCGGCCTGGGTGCCAAATCCCTTGGCTAACCGTTTTGCTGTTGCAATCGCGGTGTTGACCGTATTTTTGGAACCTTCTTTGCCGTTCTCTTCGTCATTCACGGCTGAGGGCTTGGACATGGCCTTGCCCAGCTTGGCAAAAATGGAGAGACCGCCCGGAGCGCCGGGGCCAAAGGGGTTTTTCCCGCAGCCGGTGAGAGCAAGGCCGGTCACCGCCAGAATCGCCAGGGTTTTTGAGAACTTCGTCATGGTATCCTCCTTTTTAGTTCTTGTTAGCATCGTCGTCTGGTTTTATTAATCCAAACTGGATGCCAGAGAAAGAGAGGATTGTAACATATTGAAAAACAAGGTGTTGGAATATCTGGTCAACCGTCTTGCGTAAAACGTGTATCATTTCAGCCACGCTTTTCATGTTTAAAAATATCATATTTGACACACGAATACATTAAAAATTCCATCCGAAGCCGACCATGGGAACAATAATGCTTTGAAAAGTGATGTGTGAAGCGAGGTGAAGATCCACGCGTACGTGTTCGCCCTGGTATTCAAAACCGTAGAACATGAAGGAATACATGTCGCGGTTCATATTGTAGAAATCGAGCTTGTCCTCGTCAAAAGCGAACTGGAGAATTTTCATGGGCAGGAATTCGGTATTGGTCATATAGTATTCAATGCTTGCGCTCCATTTTTCACCGAATCGAAAACGGTAGCCGGGCACAAAATAATAGGTGGAGGCGGACTTGTCATCGCGGAACGAGAGTGAGGTGAAGAGATTGAGATAATGCTTTGGGTTCAGCAACCATCCCTGCGTGAGAAAGAGGATCGTGGACTTGTCGTTCATTTCCATCGGGTCGCCGGATTCGTCATCCATCGTGAAGGTAGAACTGTAGATTTTCAGGCCCGCGGCCAGCTTATAGGGGCTTCCCTTCAGCGAAAGGTTCAAAGGACGTGATTTAATGGTAAACACGAGAAACTTGTCCGTGAGTTTGAAGCTGGAGTCAATTTGCAAGTCTGAGAAGCCGAATTTCACAATGTCAAGTGTCAGCCAGTCGTTGACGTTCCAGTAGCCTTCGAGACAGAGGACATCCATATCCCTGATTCCGCCGTGCCATTTCTTTCCGATTTCCGGCGTTTCAGAATAAATGAGCTTTTCGTTAAAGGGTTGCGTTGAAAAGTCAGCGGAGAATCCGGACACGGCCGTCATGAAAAGCGCGGCAGCGGCAAGCATTAACATCTTCTGCATTGAGTGCTCCTTGTTTAAGGCATGGTTTTTGTTTCAACAATGATAAAACAAAAAGCGTACCATGAAAAATACCGAAAAACAGGGGAAAAGCAAAAGGGATATCCAGAATTGTATCGAAATTGATACGAAAGGTGTTTATATTATACTCACCCCCCTTTCCCCCCTCTCTGCGAGGACGCAAAGAGGGGGGCCGGGTTTAACAGGTGGGGACAAGTAATTCATGAATTTTATTTTGGGATTATTGGTCGCTGCGCGAAGCCTCTCTTTTGTCACGAGCCTCATCGGGGCCCCGATAGGGACGGGTGTTTCGTTTACGCAACCGCAGCTTTATCTTACAGAGCAGCGGATTGAGATGAGCGTTTCTGTGAGCAATGCTTTTCCTGCGGACTTGAGGAAGCTGGCCGAAAGCGGCACGGAAATCCCCTTCTATATATATGCGGAGGTCATGGAGACCGGTAAAGAGACGCCGGTCCGGAAGACTGTCCTTGAGAACCGTTTCACCTTTGACCTTGTCCGGAAGCACTATCGCGTCACAAAGAACACTCGTGCGGATACGCTGGTCTTTTCCACGCTCGATTCTGCCCTTGTTGCGGCTGCTTCGGCTGAACGGTTTTTCCTGATTTCCCCGGATGCGCTCCGCGGTCAGTCCAGCTATTTCATCAGCCTTTACGCCATTCTCGGTACCACCCGCGTGGAAGCGCTCCAGAACAGCACGTTGGACCTTATGTATTACTGGGACTTCAAACGCCCTTCGGCCCGCACTCAATCCTATACAGGCGAGGCCCTGCGGATACGTAAAAGGAGCTCATCATAAGATGTTCAAGAACCTTTCCCTCAAGACCAAGACGTTTGTGATGCTCATGTTCATCGTGTTCATTGCCACGCTGCCGCTTATCGGGTACTATCTGAAAACCGCGCGCGGCCTGTCCGAACTGGGTCAGGACCGCGATATTGAACTGTCACTGAACAAGAGCGTGGACCTCGCTCCGGTGGGAACGGAAAAGGACGCTGCCGTACTGGCGCTAAAAAAGTACATGCAGATTGCGGCCCTGAAGACCTCCATTCTCAACCAGGTGCTGGCCTTTACGATTGTTTATTTTGTCGCAGTCGTCCTGATTGCTCTTTTTCTCGGTCTCTTTTTCATTTCGCGCATCACGCGGCCGCTACAGGAATTGACACGCGCCACCCGCGTCCTGTCGCAGGACAACCTGGAGTTTTCGCTTTCCACGCGGGCCGGGGGTGAAATCGGCCTGCTGGTGGAGGCCTTCAACCGCATGATTGGCGACCTCAAGGTCGCGCGCGAGCAGCGCACCCTGGCCGAGCGGCGGGCGACCTGGCAGCAGGTGGCACGTACAATTGCGCACGAAATCAAGAATCCGCTCACGCCCATCAAGCTCTCCACTGAGCGTATGGTCGATAAATACGAGAATAACGCGAAGGACTTTCCAGCGGTGATGAAGAGCACGGCCGCTACCATTTTAAGCGAAGTCGAAAACCTGCAGAAGCTGGTTGAGACCTTTCACCAGTACGCCAAGTTCCCGGACCCGGTGCTGAAAGAGGAGGACGTGAACGTCCTCCTCACGGAAGCGGCCGACCTTTTCAAGGGCGAAAAGGTTGAAATCAAATTGTCCGTTGCGGCCGTCCTGCCGAAACTCCAGCTGGACAGGGGACAGATACGGCAGGCGCTGACCAACCTCATCAAGAACGCGGTGCAGGCGCTGGAGGGTGCGGAACAGCCGGGCGTCATCCGTATCGAAAGTTGGAAAGAAGAGGGGCGCATTCTCGTCATGGTTGCGGACAACGGGCCGGGGATTGCGCCGGACAACCTGAAAAAGCTGTTTCAACCCTATTTTACGACAAAGAAGCACGGCAGCGGAATCGGGCTCGCACTCACGGAGCGCATCGTGAGCCTGCATAACGGAAAAATAACATGCCGGAGCGAAGAAGGCAAAGGCGCGGAATTTATCATGGAGTTCACCTCCCCCCCCCCTTCCCCCCCTCTCCTGCCCCGCGACGTCGCACGGGGACCAGGCGAGGGGGGCTTAATGAACGAAAAAGAGGGGAGAAATCCCAGATGAAAAAGGAGATTTGTCAATGTCTAAAATATTGATCATTGATGACGAAGAAAATATCCGGAAAACGCTCAAGGAAATCATGGAAGATGAGGCGCATATTGCGCTCACGGCCGAGGATGGAGCGCAGGGATTAAAAGTATTCAAAGAAGAAAAGCCGGACGTGATCCTTCTAGATATTAAAATGCCGGGCCGGGACGGCCTGCTCATACTCGAGGACATCAAGAAGAGCGGGCAGGACTGCGAGGTCATCATGATTTCGGGCCACGCAAGCATTGATGCCGCGGTCAAGGCCGTTAAAACGGGCGCGTACCATTTCATCCAGAAGCCGCTGTCGCTCATTGAAGTGAAACAGAGTGTGCGGCACGCGGCCGAAGCCAAGCGCCAACGCGACGAAATCATTGCGCTGAAAGGCGAGAGTGACGAAAAGTACCGAGTCATAGGCAAGAGCGTGGCCATCCACCGTGTGCTTGAACAGATTGCCAAGGTGGCGCCCACGCCGGGTCGCGTACTCATCACCGGAGAATCGGGCACGGGCAAGGAACTCGCGGCGTATGCCGTGCACCGGCAGAGTCTGCGTGCGTCAGGCCCATTCGTAAAAATGAACTGCGCGGCTATTCCGCAGAACCTCATTGAAAGCGAGCTCTTTGGCCATGAAAAAGGGTCCTTTACAGGCGCGATTGCCCAAAAACAGGGCAAGTTCGAGCTTGCGAGCGGGGGAACGCTCTTCCTCGACGAAATCGGGGACATGGACCTTGACACACAGTCCAAGGTGCTGCGCGTGCTGCAGGAGGGCGAGTTTGAGCGCGTGGGCGGTACCCGCACGGTCAAAGTAGATGTGCGCATCGTGGCGGCCACGCACCGTGAC
Source organism: Fibrobacterota bacterium (assembly GCA_043802925.1). Classification (GTDB taxonomy): domain Bacteria; phylum Fibrobacterota; class OXYB2-FULL-49-7; order OXYB2-FULL-49-7; family JAEUSG01; genus JAZDKP01. The sequence goes on from JAZDKP010000054.1 coordinate 13,188, forward strand.
CTGGAAAAGATGATTACCGAGGGCCGCTTTCGCGAGGACCTCTACTACCGGCTCAATGTGGTGCCAATCCGCATGCCTTCGCTTTCCGAGCGGCCCGACGATGTGCCGCTCCTGGCCGAATATCTGTTCGACCACTTTCTCCGCGAAAACGGCATGCCGCTGCGGAAATTCAATCCGGAGGCTCTCCAGTATCTCGCTTCGCTCCGGTACCAGGGCAATATTCGCGAACTAAAAAATATCGTTGAACGTGCGGCCATTCTTGCGGAACCGGGCAGCATTGACGACGGATTCCTGAAGGGAATGTTGGAACGAAAAGGGGAGGTGTCGAACACGCTGTTCACTGCACCGCGTCCCTTAGCCGAGGCCAAGGACGAACTGGAGCGCATGTTTGTTCGTACGCAGTTGGAACAAAACGGGTGGAACATCCAGAAGACCGCGGATCTCCTGGGTATCGCCCGCACCAACCTTCACCGCAAGATGAAGCAGCTGGGGGTTGAAAAATAAAATGAAGCGAATTTGTGTTTATTGCGGTTCAAGCCCGGGCCTGCTGCCGGAGTATGCTAAAGCCGCGCGCCGCACTCCTTGAAACGGATTCCGGGCAATACGTATTTTTAAAGGAACAGAAGCCACATCAACAATGGAGTTCCCATGATAGACCGGATGAATGAGACTGTTGTCAAGGCCATCCTTGAAACCTTTCCCGCTGAAATCACGGTCATTGACGCCAACGACGAGGTCATCGGCTGGAACAAGCACGAACACCGCCTGTTCAAGCGGCCGTTGACTTCGATGGGCCTCAACTTCCGCGAATGCCACCCCAAGGAAAGCGTGTACAAGGTCGAGCAAATCGTGGGTGAAATGAAATCCGGAAAACGCGACAAGGCGCGTTTCTGGATTGACCTGCCCGTGGGACCGAACAAGGAAAAGCATAAAATCCTCATCGAGTTCTACGCCCTGCGCGACGACAGCGGAAAATATACCGGCTGCATGGAGGTCACGCAGGACATCGAGGAACTCCGCCACCTCCAGGGCGACAAACGGCTGCTGGATTAACAACATGAAATACACCGTCATTCCCGACAGCGTGCGTGTTGATCCGGTCAATGTGCGCCTGCATGAATACCAGCCGGAATTGTATCAACGCAACATTCCCGAGGATTATCTTTACAACAATGTTGTCTGGAACGAAAAGGACAAGGTCGTCCGGCTCAAGGCCGCGGGCAACGAGACCGTGGCCTTTCAGGTCGTTCTGCTTTCGGACCGGCAATGTAAGGGGATAGCGGCTGAACTGACTTCCGAAAGTTCGCCGGACCTTTTTTCCAGACGCAATGTCGAACTGTTCAAGGAATGGTTCGTGGAGGTCCATGTCCCCTCTTCGGGATATGAAAAAACAACCATGGGGCCGGGCTGGTATCCGGACGCGCTCATTCCCCTGGATTCCACGCCTGCAAACTGGGGCGCTCCCTTTGCCATGCCCGATTACTGGAACCGCGTCAGAGGCCAGAAGGCTGCCATCCTCTGGGCGGATATTTATGTGCCGCCCCAAACCCCGGCGGGACGCTATTCCGCCGAAATCCGCATCCGGGCCAAGGGGTTGGAAACCGATATTCGCATACCTGTTGAGCTGACGGTATGGCCTTTTGCACTTCCTAACGAGGACACGCTGAAAGGGAATTTTTACACGGGCGCCTACAAGCACTGGTCGCACGAAAAGGAGCTGCGGCACCAGCAGATGTTCAAGCGCCACCGTATTGCGGTACACCAATGTTATTACCGGCCGCTGGTTAAGTGCGATCCCGGTACGCTTCAGGTTGACTGGACCCAGTACGACGCGCGCCTTGAGAAATACCTGGACGGGTCCGCCTTCACTTCCCGCCATGGGTACTACGGCACCGGCGTTGGCGAGCCGCTCGAATACCTGCTCCTGCCGTTTAATGTCACCGGCCACCGCAACTCTAAGGGCTGGCCCTTTGATACCGCGGGTCCCCGAGACGCGACCTTCTGGAAACAGCTCGATTATGTCTGCGCCGAAACCCGGAAGCACCTCCTTGAGGAAGGCCGCGTCAACCTTAAAAGAACGCAGTTGCAGCTTTTCCTGAACGGACTTGACGAGTGCTATACTCGAGAGGCGCATGATGAAATGAAGGTCTGGTCCAAGTATTTCAAAAAGTATTTTCCCGAAGCGCTCTATCGCATCGACGGCGGTTATGACGACGCAACCATGGACTATCTGGGCAACGGCACGATTGACCTTTGCATCTACCATTCGGGCGGCTACGACATGCCCAAGGTGGAGCGGAATCGTGCGCGCGGAGTCAAGGATTGGATATACGGGCCCACGGTTTACGAAAGCAAGACCAACATGCTCACCGGCGCCTCCTCGTTCATTGACCTTTCCCTGCTCACGCAGCGGGGCCTGAGCTGGCTGGTACACAAGTACAAGGCCGCTTCCTGGTGCCAGTGGGAATTCATGTACGGGCACGACATGGCCTGGTTCAATCCCGAGACCTTCAAGAACGATCAACTCGAAGAGTTCCGCTGCTTCAACGGCAACGGGACCCTCGTTTACAATGGCGAGTTTCTGGGCCTTCCGGATCCCGTGGTTTCCATCCGTCTCAAGGCCACCCGCACGGGCAGCCAGGAATGGGAATACCTCAAGCTTTACGAAAAAGTAGTGGGCGACACGTCACGTGTCCTGGATAATCTGCTTTACCAGCCGCTTGGAACCGCGTCCATCGGGAACCTCGAGCCCTGGAACTGCGATATTTCGGCTTGGGACCGCGCGCGGCTCGAAATGGGCGAGGCGATTGCCCAGAAGATGTAGGTCCTGTATCCAGGGGAATCTGTGTCAGAGGCAAAACCCATCCGTGTCTTCCAGACGGCTCGGGACACCCGGGACCGCCTGACATTTAAGGGTACGCGCCGGTTCAGCGGTTCACACGCTGATGCCGCTGCCCGCCTTCTCATATTGTATCCCGAGGTCGTCTACCAGACCATCGAAGGCTTTGGCGGCGCCTTTACCGAAGCCGGGGCGGTCACGCTCCAAAAGCTCAGTACTGCCAGGCGTAATGAAATCCTGCGTGCATACTTCCATCCCAAAACCGGTCTGGGCTACTCACTTTGCCGCACCCATATCAACAGCTGCGACTTCTCCACCGGCAATTACGCTTATGTTGAAGACCCGGCGGATACCAAGCTGAAAACGTTTTCCATCACCCGGGACGAGGCTGCACTCATCCCTTTCATCAAAGGGGCGCAGAAGGTGCCGGGTGCGAACTTCCGGATGTTCGCCTCTCCATGGAGTCCGCCCGCATGGATGAAAACCAATCATCAGATGAATCAGGGCGGCAAACTGCAGAAGAAATATGCGGCGGTGTGGGCGGAGTATTATGCGAAGTATATTGCCGCCTATGCAAAAAAAGGAATCAAAATCTGGGGACTGACGGTCCAGAACGAACCCAAGGCGGTGCAAAAATGGGATTCATGCGTTTATTCCGCTGAAGAAGAACGGAATTTTGTCCGCGACCATCTGGGGCCCGTGCTGAAGAAGAGAGGGCTGGGCCATGTTAAAATAATGGTCTGGGACCACAACAAGGAACGGGTGTATGGGCGGGCCAAGGTCATTCTTTCCGACCCCAAAGCGGCCAAGTATGTCTGGGGAGTGGCCTTTCACTGGTATTCGGGCGACCATTTCGAAAACCTGTCCATCATGGACCGGATGTTTCCCGGTGTAAAGCTTTTGTTCAGCGAAGGGTGCGTGGAGAAGGCGGCCAATATCGGGAAATGGGAGAACGGCGAACGGTACGGACACCATATTATCGGGGACCTCAATCACGGTGCTGTCGGCTGGGTTGACTGGAACCTGTTGCTCGATGAAAAGGGCGGCCCCAACCATGTGGGGAACTATTGCGATGCGCCCATCATTGCGGACACACGGAAAAACAAGATCCTCTACGAAAGCTCCTATTATTACATCGGTCATTTCAGCCGGTTTATCCGGCCCGGCGCGCGACGCATCGGGTGCAGCCGTTATACCGACAAGCTCGAAGCCGCGGCTTTCCGAAACCGGGACGGAAGCCTTATCACCGTGGTCTTAAACCGAACCGATGAGGCTCTGGCGTTTATCCTGCGGCTCGGACACCAGACCTCGGAGTTCACAAGCCTGCCGCATTCGATGATGACACTCGTTTGCTGAGACAGCGGCGCATTGTGAATGTGTTGCGTTCCTGCGCCTATTAATGTATTTAAATAAACGGGAGCGGATCGGGCAGCCGCTCTTCCGGGCAACCGGGGGAGAGGAAAGTCCGGGTACCACAGGGCAGGATGCTTCCTAACGGGAAGGCGGGGCGACCCGCGGAAAGTGCCACAGAAAACAAACC
>JAZDKP010000055.1:0-11180 GCA_043802925.1 Fibrobacterota bacterium
ATCGTAGGTTATCTTGTATATCCGGATTGAGATGAAGATGGATACCGCGGAGAACACGATGCTCGCCAACGCCTTGGCCAGAATCATTCCGGGCATGGCAAAATACTGAACCAGGGTGAAGCCCAACCCGACAATGCAGAAAAGCTGGATGACCGCGGGAATGACCTGCAGGCCGGTGCGCTTGGAGAGGAAAAACCCAAGGCAGTAATAGGCGTAAAGTGAATTGAACAGTACGACGGCCACCAGGGGCGGCACGATGCCAACCACAGGGAAATACGCCGGCCGGTTGATAATGGCGACAAACGGTCCGATGAAAAGCGAAATGACTGTCCCGCCCAGGAACAGGACAAAAATATAGTACTTTGTCATCTGCGTGATGAGAGCCTTGCCTGGACCGTCTTTTGCCACGCTTCGACAGACAAAGGGTACGAATGACAGCTTCAGCGTATAATGGAGAACTGAAATCAACGCGGCAAACTTCATGGCCAGGGAATAGATGCCGAGCACATCCAGGCTGACAAAGCGCTGGAGCAGCGTGCGATCGAGGATGGCGGAGGCTGAAGAGAGAAGCGCCGCGGGTATCTGCGGCAGTGAAAAGTGAAGGGATTCAACCAGCGCGGGTTTGTTGTAGCAGGGACGCGTCCAGCGGAACAGGCAGCCGGTGTAATACAAGACCATGAGACCGTTGGCCAGGGCCGAGGCCAGAAAGTAACCGAACACCCCCTTGTTGAGCACGACCACCAGGGTGATGGTAAACGTGGCGGAAAGGCTGAATTGCAGGATGCGGGTTCCCATGAACAGTTTCGGCGAGCGCCTCATACGGATGACGGCGCTGGGAATGTTTGAAAGCCCCACAAACGTCATGCCGATGATACCGATGAACACATTGGGGAAAAAAGAGACTTCCCGGAAGACCACGTTGATCCAGCGGGAGAGGATAAGCATGGCCAGGGCGCTCAGGACAAGGGAGGCCAGCCAGCCGGCAATCCAGACGGAACCGACCTTGCCGGGACGCTCCTGCTCATTCCATTCGTTGTAAAAACGCGTGATAGCCGAATCAAGCGAAAACCCGACAAGTACAGAGAGAAACGCGCCGATAACCTCAACTACTGCGATGATTCCATAGTCATGCGGGGTGAGTCTTCGCCAGCAGAGCGGAAGCAGGATAAATGCGCCCGCCTGGACGATGACCGTCGCGAGGGCATAAAGGGCTGTATCGCGGGATTCCGAACGAAGTACGTTGGCCAGGGATTCAACGGGAACGGATTCCTTTTTATCGGGTCCGGAATCCTCGGTCGTGATCATCATCCGGTCACCCTAGCTGCCCGTGTGCCGGCGCAGTTCCCGGAGCAGGGCTTCACTTGTCTTGTCCAGGTTCTGCTGACGCGAGATGGTCGCGAGTTTTTCGTAACGAAAATCCGCCCATCCGTCAATCACGAAATCTTCGGCGGCCTTCAGGAAGAGCCTCAGGTCGTTGATGTCTGGAGCCGCCTTGCCCGCGACGATTTCATCCACCGCGGCGCGGCACTCCTCGATGCTCCCGACATGGAATACGCCCGGCGCGTACTGGTAGAAATAATGGCCGAACATGATTACGGGCTTGCCCCTCAGCAGAGCCTCCCAGCCCGCGGTCCCGGTACCGGTGGCGACCGCAAGCGAGGAATCGATCAATTTCTGCGAATCGAAATTCCGGGGCATCAACCGGACATTCGGAAGCGCGTGCATATCCTCGTAGAAGGATAGGTCGATGACAAGATTTTCACGGGGATGCTCCTTGACATACAGCAGGACATCCTTTGGCAACACGTGGGCAAGAAGCTGTATCATAAGGATCTGATGCACAAAAGGCCCGGCCATGGGCGAGGTGGTGCATTCCGGTTGATAGTGCAGGGCGACGTATATGTATTTCTTTGATAAATCCGGGGTCCGGGCCAGTTCCCTGTAAATTGCTTTTACCCGGGAAGCCTTCCAATGCCATGATATCAAATTCCGCATCATGCCCGTATCGCCGGATAGCAGGACCTTGCCATAGTACCGGACCTTCTTGAGCAGGCCTGCGGGCGACCAGGGAGCGGTTTTGCGGATGACACCTGTGAAGGCAACGGCTTTTTTATTCGGCTGGTGTTCGTCAAAATAAGCCTGCATGGACGGAGCCAGGACAACGTGGTTGTGTTCATCTGGTGTCAGCCGGGATTTTAATTCCTCGTAGCGCTGCCGGAATTCGATGCCGGGTTTTTCGATTTCGTGCAGAAGGTATTTGGAAATGTTTTTCCCGGGCAGGGTGGGCATTCTATAAAACAGAAGCACGGGTATGTTGTAGTGCCTGCAGAGATGGTAAATCACAAAGTCGTACATGACATGCGGAATTGTGTTCATGATGCAGGCCTGAATTTTATCCTCAAGAATCAGGTGGTTCCAATAGCGGAGATGGCGGTAATAGAGTCTTTTCCGGATTTCATAGGTTCCCACGTCAATTCCGGCCGGCGCAAGCCTTTCCAGCATCTTCAGCGTAATGACTTCGCAGTAAGCCATGCTGATGATTAGGTCACGCTCTATCGGACGGACTGTATTCCAGTCAACATGGCCGTAGGTTCCGTGCTTGCAATCCTCGTAGCCAAGAACCCGCCCGCCGGGTTTTACATAGCTTTGGGCCGCAGCATCCTGAACAACGATGTAGCTGTCCACCGGCATCTTTACGAGCAGATTGCCGACAATTTCGGACAACTCACCGTTAAAACCGTCAAAAAGAATATTCACGGTAAAGACTCCGGCAGATTAAGATTTTTCGAACACGTAATCCACTACAGCGGGATTGGCATGGATGTTGTGCTCAACCACCCGGTATCCCAGTTCGGTCAGGAAGCGCATTATCTCCTTGCCATACTCCGTTTTTTCCTCAATTTCAACCTGAATGGTCCGGACAGCGCCACTCTTGAGCACATTTTGCGCGCCCTTTAGAATCTGAAGCTCATGCCCGTCCACATCCAGCTTGATATGGTTCGGCGACTTAAAGGCGAAGTTACGCACCAGGATGTCAATGCTTTGTGTAAAGACGACCTGTGTAAATGTGGCGGAACCCGAGGTTTGGGTACTGGAGGAACCTGTCAGGCCGGGATGGCAGGCGGAACCGCTCTCGAGATCGGAATATTGAAATTCCGAACGGCCCGTGGCGGAGGACAGGGGAATGTTGACGGCAATAATGTAATTTCCCAATCCATTCAGCTGGATATTGCGGCACAGCGCGGCAAAGGACGAAAAACTTGGTTCAAAGGCGTAAACTTGAATATTAGGCTTGAATTTTGTCGCGGCCACTAGGGCGTAGGCTCCAATGTTCGCACCGATATCGTAAAACACATCGCCTGCCTTGACGTATTTCTCGATCCAGGCTATGGTCCCGGGCTCCTTGCCGCACGAAGAGAGCCTGTAGAAAGACGTGAGCGAGTCTATGGATAATCGTATGTTCCCGCCTTTATAATCGAGTCGGCCGGTGGTGGAACGGGAGGCGTCGGAAAGAATGGTCGCTTTTACCCTAAGCGGAAACAATTTCCATAAGCGATTGCACAGAGGTTCAAGAACCGAAAGGATCACCCGTTTCCATGACAAGGGAATTATGCTGAGCATTTTGTTTCCTTTGGCGACTTGCGCTCCAATAACTTCTCGGCCACGATGATGTCGAGTTCGGAATTAATGTCCACGGATTCCTCTTCGGACATGACAAAACTCACCACTTTTGCACCGACCGTATTGTGGTATTTCAGGAGTGTGCCGGGTTTTGTGATGTAGATACTCGCGTTTTGTATGAAGACCTCCGGAAGCATCTGATAGGAGAGGGTGTGGCTTCCACTGTCCTCTTTTGGGATGAACGGCGTTAACAACTCGTCCCGCTTTGTCCACATTTTATAGGGGTGTTCGGAGCATTTTCGGATTGAGCGGAGCGAATCCGCGTCCGGATACGTGACAATTTTATTCAGCGCAGCGTCGATGGAGGCCGAGGTACGGAGCGGAGAGGTGGGATAGAGCGTGATAATATAATCGGGTGTGAACTGTTGATGCTCCTGCAGCCATGCCAGCGCGTGGGCATGAAACTCATATTCAGTGGAGGTGTCGCCGGCCAGTTCGGGAGGACGCATGAACGGAACATCGGCGCCAAAGCTTCTGGCAATCCGGGCGATTTCATTGCTGTCGGTGGATACAAGGACACGCGTAACGCTTTTGGCATTTAACGCGGTTTCGATGGTATAGCCAATAAGCGGTTTTCCAATAAGTGGCCGGATATTCTTGCTGGGCACGCGTTTTGATCCGCCCCGTGCGGGAATCAGGGCTAATACCTTCAAAGACGAACGCTCCGGATTGCTCAAAGGTTCTCCTCGGAAATACGGGTCGCCAACGAGGTGCCGTCCAGACGGTGAAAACGAAGCACTTCCGGCGGGGTGCCGCAGGCCGGGATTCCTTCGACCGCAAATTTAATGACATGGATTTTATCCAAAAGATGGTGCCGGAGGCTGAATCCGACGAAGGAGTCACCCAGCCCGCCGAAAATATCATGATCTTCAAGTATAAACAGCCGTTTGCAGCCCTGGAGCTCTTTTTCCCACCATTCCAGGTCGAACCGGTTCAACCAGGGCATGTCAATGACCTTGAGTTCCCGTGTTTTTGATTTAAGAATTTCCTGCGCTGTCAGCGCTTCGTTAAGCATGACTGGACCGTAGCCCATCAGCACATCCGCGTTTCCGGGCGTCAGGACAACCCCTTGGCCGAAACGTAAAGCGTAGTTTTCGCCCAGGTTTATTTTGCGGGGGGAGGGACCGGCGTTGATGCGAATCATGCAGGATTCTTTTGACTCCAACACGGCAAACTTTGTGATGGCTTCCATCTCAGCGGCGCAGCAGGCCTGCATGATTGTGCAGTTGTAATTGGCGCCCAGGAGGGAGATGTCGCGCAGGCTCTGGTGCGATTTGCCGGGACCCGCCGGTATAAGGCCGGCCAGATGGCAGGCGTAAATGATTTTACTCCGTTCCGTCAGATTGTTGTAAATCTGTTCGTTGGGACGCGAAGCCAGGAAACTGGCGAAGCTATTGACAACAGGGAGCAGGCCATGAAGCGCCATGCCGCCCGCCATGGAAACCATGTCCTGCTCGGCGATGCCGCATTCCACAAAACGGTTCGGATACCGTTGCTCAAAATCTTTTACCCGGCAATCCCCGGAAAGGTCGGCGTCAAGAACCACCAGGTTTTTTGCCGTGGGCGCCATGTCAAGAAGCGCTTTTCCATAGGCATCAACGACATATTCATTGCTGACGCCGGATGCGGCTTTTTCGTGCTCCACGGGTTTCAGGACCGTCGTACCAAGATGATACCGGGAATAATCCGATTCAATACTTGCTTGGAGTTCGTCAAAGGCCTTGGTATATTTTTCATCGTTGGGTGCGCCCGAATGCCATTGATAAAAACCGTTATTTGCCGCGAGCGCTGCCGGATGCTCCAGGAACGAAACCCCGCGCCCTTTGATGGTGTCGCAGATAAGGATTTTGGGCCGCGTCACTTCGGCTTTTAAGCCGTCCAATGCCGTTGCCAGGGCGTTGAAGTCATGGCCATCGCACCGTTTGACCAGCCAACCGAAAGAAGAGAACTTCTTTTCAAGGTCGCCCAGGCTGACGATTTTATCGACCAGCCTGTCCGACTGGAGCTTGTTATGGTCTATGATGACCGTGACGTTGGTAATTTTTTGAGGTATGGCGGACTGAAGCGCCTCGTAATTCTGGCCCTCCTGCCATTCGCCATCACCAGTTAGTACAAAGACGCGCCCTTTATGACCGGAATAGGATTTGGCGAAGGCCATTCCCTTGGCCTTTGAAATTCCCATTCCCAGTGAGCCTGAATTGGCCTCGATTCCACCGATATTAAGGTCCGGATGGCCGTCGAGTCCCCCGAGCCGGCGCAATTTCAGGAATTTTTCTTCAGGGATATAACCGAGCGCGTACATGACCGAATAAAGCCCGGGAACATCGTGGCCCTTGGAGGAGAAATAAATATCGCGGTCCGGTGCCTTGAAACCAAGTTCCTTTACCGTCAGGTGCTTCCAATAAAGATAAACCACGATATCCATGGCGCTGAAACTGGAACCCAGATGGCCGGAACCGGCCTTTTTGACCGCGAAAAGGGTATTGAGCCGGCACATTTTGGCAATCAGAGCCAGCTTGTCATTTTCCGGTATGGCGAGGCCATTGACCCGGACAAATTCGGATTGGGGAATGAATTTTAATTCCATGGTAAAATCCTTAAATTAATGCACCTTACTATAATGCGGACCGGTCGATAAACTGATAAACGTCCTTGATATTGGAATAGACATCAAGCGCTTCGGTTCCCGGTTCGCGGGTGCCGTTGCCCGACTGTTTGACGCCGCCGAAGGGCATGTGCGCTTCGCTGCCGAAGGTGCCGCCGTTGACCACCACCACGCCGGCCTCGGCCACCCGGGTGAATTCGAGTGCCCGGTTGACGTTACAGGTATGAATACAGGCCGTCAGGCCGTAAGGGGAGCGATTGGCCATGGCCACGGCATCTTTAAAATTCTTAACGCGATAGAGATTGGTAATAGGCCCGAACAATTCCGTGGTGGAAATGTCCGCGTCTGGATTCGCATTTTCAACAATCGTGGGGGCCAGGTAATATCCGTTCCGGTGGGCGTCGTCGGCAAGCCGTTTTCCGCCGGCGATGATGCGCGCTCCCTGGGCTTCCGCCTCAGAAAGGGCTTTGAGCATTTTCTGGAGCTGCCGTTCATTGATGACCGGCCCCAAATCGTCCGTATCCGCAGGACCGACATTCAAGGCCGTGGTTTTTGCCATGAAGCGCGAGCGGAATTCATCATAAACGGAATCAAAGATGATTATCCGGCTGCCTGCCGCGCACCGCTGACCCGCGTTGCTGAAGGCGGACAACAGGGACCATTTCACTGCATTGTCGATGTCGGCATCATTGCACACGACCAGGGGATTTTTGCCTCCCAGTTCCAGGCTGACTTTGGCCAGCCGTTCACCGGCGGTACGCGCGATGATTTTGCCTACAGCTGTTGAGCCGGTAAAACTGATGACGTTCACCCCGGGGTGTCTGACCAGCGCATCGCCCGCTTCGCCACCGAGTCCGTGCACGGTATTGAGAACCCCTTTGGGCAGGGCGGTCGATTCAACCAGTTCCTGGAAAAAACCCGCGGTGAGCGGGGAGTCCTCGGAGGCTTTGAGGATGGCGGCGTTACCGCAAATGAGCGCGGGAAAAACCTTCCAGGCAATGTTGGCAATGGGGGTGTTTGCGGAAATGATAAGGCCTACCACCCCGACGGGTTCGCGGACGGTGAAGGCGGTTTTATTGTCGGTTCCGCTGGTTGTGGTGCGGCCATATAGGCGCTGGCCTTCGGCGGCCATAAACCGCGCCAAGGCGATAGCGCCGTCCGTTTCACCGAGAGCATCCTTCAGGGATTTGCCGGTTTCGAGCGCCACCCGGCGCGCCATTCCAGCCTTGTGCTTCAGCAGGTTATCCGCTATCGCGTATAAAACTTCTCCGCGTTTGACACCCGCCGTCCTTCCCCAGCCGGGCTGCGCGGCTTTTGCGGCGAGCACCGCATCCGATACGTCCTCCGCCTTGGACCGGGCTGCGCGGCAAAGCCGGGACCCGTCATGTGGATTGAATTTATCGAAAAGCTCCCCTGAATGACAGGCGACGGATTTTCCGCCGATTGAGTTCAAAACGGTTTCCGGTATGTTTTCAGCGTTCATGAGTAAGACCTCCTGAAGGTTATAGATTACCAGGCCGTCCAGCCGCCGTCCACGACCAGATTTGCGCCGGTCATGTACGAGGATGCATCAGAGGCCAGAAAAACCACGGGGCCGTTCATTTCCATTGGTTTGGCCATCCGTCCGATAGGAATCCGGCTGCAGTATTCGCGGAGAAAAGTATCGTCCTGGTTGTTGAAAATGCCGGCCGGGCTCAGCGTGTTGACCCGGACCCCTTTCCGGCCCCAATAAGTGGCCAGGTAGCGTGTCAGGTTATACAGCGATGATTTGCTGACGCTGTAAGCCGCGGGTTTGTACCATTCGGCCCCGTCTTTCCGTTTGTACTCGTAAATCTGCTGGTTGGGGGAGACCATGCCGTAGATGGAGGCGATATTGATAATGCTACCCCGGCCAAGCTTGGCCATGTCACCGCCAAAAACCTGGCAGCATTGGAAAACACCCTTGACATTGACATCCAGAATTCGGGACAGCGAGTTGCCGTCGTAGCTTTCGAAAGGGCCGTTTTCAGAAGCCGGCGCAGAGGGAGGCGAATCAATGGCCGCGTTGTTGACCAGGATGGCGGGCACGCCCATGCTCTGGGAAATCTGCTCAAGCGCCTTGTCGAGTTCGGCACGGTTCCGGACATCCGCTGTAAACTTCCGGATGCGCCCGGCTTCAAGAAACGTCTTGAAGGCCGGGAGAATATCCGCTTTTGAGTCGCAGACATCGACGATGGCGACATTCGCGCCATGCTCAGCCAGGGCAACGGAGAATTGCTGCCCGAGCTGTCCGGTCCCGCCGGTGACCACCGCAAGTCTTCCGGACAAATCGAAGAGGCTGCCTTGCATTATTGTCCTCTTTTCTTTAACGGTTTCTGCTTTGCATCCGCAACCATGTCGCAGAACTCCCTGACCGCGCCGAATCCGCCGGGCCGTTTTAAATGGACACGTGCGACGCGTTTGACCTCGGGGTAGGCATCCGCCACGCAGACCGGGCAACCGACTTGCATGAGGCAGGGAAGGTCGTTGATGTCGTTCCCAACAAAGGCCGTGTCGGACAAGGCTATTCCAAGGTCGCGCAAAATATTTTTCAGCGTTGTCAGTTTGTCGTCCAGGCCGCGGTGGCAGTCGATGCACAGTTTTTTGGCGCGGACCGAAACAACCGGGTTTTTTTCGGTGGAAAGGATGACCATGGGAACGCCCAGTTTGCGCAGGCGGCTCAGTCCCAGGCCGTCACTCCGGCAACAAAGAACGGCTTCGGAGCCGTTATCCGAAACAAGGACTTGATTGGTCGTGAAGACCCCGTCAAAATCAAAGGCAATGAACTTCAGCCCTTTCAAGTCAACGGACTTTTTCCCCACATGTTTTGCGGACTTTTTCACCATGGCTTATTTCAGAATATCCAGGGTAAGTTTTGTTTCTTCTTTCACGTCGACCTTCAAGCGTCGATTCACAATCGTATCTAATTCATAAGGCGGTAGTCCGCCGCCCGGGGTTTTAATGCAGATATCTTTTTCGGTGAGAACCGTTCCCGCGGACATGGCCTTGACGGTGTACAGGCTTTTGCCCATTTTGGCCCTGGCATCGCTTTCAAAATCACGGACGCTTTTAGAACCATCTCCCATGGCCTGGTCAATTCGATGGAGATCACGCACCTGTTTGCGCATGCCCTCGGGTTCGAGCGAGAACTTATGGTCCGTTCCCTTCCAGGCATGGTTCATGGTGAAATGCTTTTCCATGACGGTTGCGCCCAGCATATACGCGGCAATGCAGGCAAGGATTCCATTGTCGTGGCCGGAGTAGCCGATGATGGCATCCGGAAAAAGCTTTTGAAATGTCTTGATGGCTGCCAGGTTGAGGTCTTTATAATCAGTGGGGTATCCCGCGGTGCAGTGCAGCAGGATGATTTTATCGTTGATGGGATGGATGGCATCGTAGGCGATTTTAATCTCGTCGATGGTTGCCGCACCTGTTGAAATGAACATGGGTTTGCCGGTTTTGGCGATGTACTTGAGCAACGGTGTGTTGGTGATATCCGCTGACGCCGTTTTATAAGAGGTGACCTTCAGGCGTTCAAGAAAATCGACACTGGGAACGTCGAAGGCCGTTGACATGAATTCAACGTTGTTTTTTTCGCAGCAGGCCATCAGTTCCCGGTATTCTTTTTCGCCGAACTCCAGGGCTTCGCGGTGCGCGCCGTAGGTGTCGCCGTAGCTGTTTTCGTTGTCATAGGGCCGGTCGTAATAGGCTTTTGTGAACAGGTTTTTATTGTCCCGTTTCTGGAACTTGACGCAATTAACACCGCATTCAACCGCGGTTTTAATCATCTTCAGCGCGGTCTCCAGGCTGCCCTGGTGGTTGTGGCCTATTTCGGCAATCATATAGGCCGATCCTGACTGGGCTACCGTGCTGCGACCGAATTTTATTGTCTTCATTGTTCCTCCTCGTTTATGACCTTGATGATTTTTGCAGGGTTTCCGCCAACCACCGCGTTATCGGGGACGTCTTTTGTCACCAATGCATTGGCTGCCACGATGGCGTTCTTTCCGATGGTTATACCGGGCAGGATAACCGCACCGATGCCGATCCAGCATCCTGACTTTAAGTGAACCTTGCCCTTGAAACTGTCACCCTGGGTTCGGATGGGTTTGTCGGTTTGTGTAAAATTGTGATCCGCATCGCTGATATAGACCCGGTCCGCGACAAGAACATGGTCTTCGAGAATGACGTTGTTCCAGGCGTTGATTTGCACACTGTTCCCGATATAGGTGTTGTCACCGATGATCAGCGAGGGTCTTTGCGGATCGTTGTTATCCAATACGTTCAACCAGGCGTGCTTTTTAATGATGACATGGTTGCCGATGGAAATTTTTGCTGCGTTGGACACGGTAGCCGGCGGATTTATCCTGGACTCTTTTCCAAATTTATAAAAGTCATGCTTTATCAGCATGGTAAACAGATTCGTTTTAAAGGAAAGGAATGCGTTATAAAGTTTCAGCATACAAAATTAGTATTGTTTCCGGAATAATTAAGGTTTCCGGTTTTCCAGCAACGGCTTGGGCTTATGATTATTCTCACGGATGGTTGTTTTACAAATTTAGGACTGACAACACGTTATGGAAAAATATTCATCCTAAAAAGTGGAAATCAAGGAAAATAGCGTCCTTTCGCATCATGTTTTCAATCGTTCCTGCCTTCGGGACAACAAGACTGACGGCGTGTTGACAACAGCCGGAGCGCCGACAGCCGTTGATGCTTTGTCGGTGCTAGAGGCTCTGCGCAATTCTTCGACTGCCGCGACATCGGCCCCTACGGCCGGGATAGCCTTTGATGTGAAATCGACCTGCCCCCCCCCACTCCGGGAGCATGCCTACCAGTCGTTTGGAGCAAGGCGGGTCAGCTAACCAGATGGCCT
>JAZDKP010000056.1:0-36170 GCA_043802925.1 Fibrobacterota bacterium
GTGGACTATATGTGTATCGCATCAATTCCGGACACTTTACGCAGACACAGAAAATGGTGTTTGTGAAGTAAGCGTTGGCATCCATTCCCATATAGTCCCCTCTCTCGACCCCCGAGCGGCTTGCACTGAGCGAAGCCGAAGTGAGTCGAGGGGCGAGAGGGGGGCTTTTTGTAAAGCCGTCAACAGAATTATGATATCTGTTTTAGATTGCGCGTTTCAAATCCAGGCCCCTTCTCTCTGCGAGAGAGGGGGAAAGGGGGTGAGTTAAGTAGCAGAAAAATGGTTTTTTCTTGTGAATTTCCTCCCGTAATTGTATCTTAATATTCCGTCTTTCCACATGTATTTCCTTCCAAGGAGTGACCCGTCATGGACAAAAAAGGAACCTGGCTCACCTACCGGCCCGACATTAAAATCCTCGACTGCACCATCCGCGACGGCGGGCTCATGAACAACTGCAATTTTGACGATGCGTTCGTCAAGGCCGTCTACCAGGCCTGCGTGGATTCGGGCGTCGATTATATGGAAATCGGGTACAAGGGGTCCAACAAACTCTACTCACCCAAGGAATACGGCCTTTGGAAATACTGCACCGAAGACGACATGCGCCGCATCGTGGGCGACAACAAAACCGGCCTCAAACTCTCGGTCATGGCCGACGTGGAGCGCTGCGACTACCACACCGACATCCTGCCCAAAAAGCAAAGCGTCCTCGACCTCGTGCGCGTGGCCACCTACATCCACCAGATTCCCGGCGCGCTTGACATGATTAAAGCCATCCACGACAAAGGGTACGAGACCAGCGTCAACCTCATGGCCATATCGGTGGTGAATGAATCCGAGCTGGACGAAGCGCTCGAAATCCTCTGCAAGAGCGAAGTGGAGGTCATCTACCTTGTGGACAGCTACGGCTCGCTTTATTCGGAAGAGGTCCAGGCGCTCACGCGCAAGTACCGTAAATTCGCGGACGCGGGCGGGAAAAAAATCGGCGTTCACGCGCACAACAACCAGCAACTGGCCTACGCCAACACCATTGAATCGTTGATACTCGGCGCTAATTTCCTTGACTGCACCATCAACGGACTCGGCCGCGGGGCCGGTAACTGCCCCACCGAACTCTTACTCGGTTTCCTCAAAAACCCGCGCTACCACCTGCGGCCGCTCCTCAAGTGCATCCAGGAAAGCCTGGTCCCGATGCGCCAAAAAATAACCTGGGGCTACGACATCGCCTACATGCTGACCGGGCAGCTGAACCGCCACCCGCGTACCGCAATGTCGTTTCTCGACAGCGATCACCCCACGGAATACCTCAAGTTCTACGACCAGATTATCGAAGAGGAATAAAAAAACCGGCAGGAGGATTGCCGGTTTTTCGCCAGGCGTATCGTCAGGAGGGTCGGTTCAAAAACAATAGGCCGTCTTCTGTGTGAGGATCGCGCACTCCGCCTCTTCCTCGCATGTCACATACTGTATCTTCCTCAGCTTTTCAAGAATCTGCGTCTTATTCTTCAGGTCCGGGTTCACATTCATCACAAACAGGTTGCCATTCAGGGCGCTGAACTTCTGCGCAAGGAAAAGCAGGTGATCGATGACCGTGTTCGAGATAAGCGTCACGTTCGAGAGGCTGAAGATCACGTCCCGGGTCTCGGACGAAAGGATGCACTGGCACATGGATTCTATTTTTTCAATGGCGCTCGATTCCACAAGCCCTGAAAACTCGATGATCCGGTACGAAAGACGTTCGTAGGTCGACATGCGCATGAGTTCGACGGAGTTGTTGATCATAAGGGTCTCCTTTTGATTTCACTTATAGTTATTGCAAAAGGAGTGCCGGACTGGAACCTGTTGAAAATCAAAGGGAAAGGAGGCCCGAAAGGGCGCAGGATTAGACATATTTGGCCGGATTAGACCAAAAATGGCTTTCTTGGACAGATGTGTCTGTTCCTGGTACCAAAAAATGGGCCGCGCCATTTTCAGGCCCTGTGGAACCAAACCTCACGCCAAATTCCACGGCAGTGCCATTCGACTTTTTTATCAACCAACAGCATGAAGAAGTGGGTGAGGGCGCGGTTGACCCGTTCCGAAACGGTTTCGCCCAGGGAGATTTTCCGGCAGTGGCATCGGATAAAGTGAAGGCTTACCATTTTCATAATCCTCTATGAAGGATTATCGACACTTTCCGTTTTTTTCTTGAAATTCAATCCTTATCCTGCTTTGATTCAACGCCTTATCCTCCGTCCGACCTCCCCCTCTCCTGGGCCCCGAGCGGCTTGCACTGAGCGAAGTCGAAGTGAGTCGAGGGGCAGGAGAGGGGGCCGGGGGGGAGGTCACAATCTCCTCAGCAGCAGCCGCTTCTGTTCCTTCTTCTCCTTGAATGTTTTGGCCACATAAACCGGCTGCTTCGTCTTCGGGTCCATTTCGGTCCAGTACATACAGGTTGAGACCGTCATGGGCGTGGGCGTGAAAACCTGAAAGTTTTCCGCGTTTTTAAGCCGACCGACCGCGGACGCAAGCTCCTGTGCCTCCTTCATGGAGGAACCGGGATGCGACGACATGTAATAGAATGAAAGCCGGGCGGGCATGCGCGTCTTCTTGAACCAGTGGAGAAACTGGTTCAGGTCCCCGCGGTCCTTGTTCATGAGCCGGAGCACTTCGGGATTCACATGCTCTGGCGCTATGCGCAGCGAATCGAGGATGTGGTGCGAAAGGAGCTCGCGAACATAGGCCTCAGGGGCAAGGTCGTACCGGATACCGCTGCGGAGGAAGACCTTCTTGACGCCAGGGAGTGCGCGCGCCTTGCGCAAAAGCGCAATGAGACGCTGGTGAGTACGGTCAAATTTTCCGCAATCAAGACACCGCTTGTCCCGGCACGTGTGGCAGTCCATGCCGTACATGTTGGCCGAGGGGCCGCCGATGTCATCGATGTTGCCCTTGAAGCACGGCATTTTCGTGATGGCCGTGATTTCGCGGAGCAGGGAGCCTTCGGAACGCGACACGATGCGATTGCCCTGCGTGAGGCGTAAGGAGCAGAAGTGACAATCGCCGATGCAACCGCGGTGGGTGACCACGCTGAATTCAAATCCCTGAAAAGCCGGGTCCTTGGGTACTGCACGCGTGAAGGGCAGCTCATAGTATTCGTCAAGGTCGCGCGGCGCGTAATCCGGGGCCCGGTACTGCAACGTATACCGGTTGTCGATTTTTTGCGCAAGGTCCTGGCGGTTCGAAAGCAGGTTCTGCATGTCGCAAAAACGTGCCTTGTCACCGGAGACCTCTTCGAAGGATGGCAATTCCGTGAAATCTGTGGGGGAGTCCTTTGCGATAACGCAGGTCCCGCGAATGCCGGTCAGCGGTTCGTTGTCCCGCAAACGCCGCGCAATCTCCAGCACCTGTTTTTCCGCGCTTCCGTAAGCGAGAATGTCCGCGCGTGCATCAAAGAGAATGGGCCGCCGCAGCCGGTTGTCCCAATAGTCATAGTGAACGAAGCGCCGGAGCGTGGCCTCCACCCCGCCGAGTACAATGGGTATCTCGCGGAAGCGCGCTTTGATCCAGTTGGCATAGACGATGGAAGCGCGGTCCGGGACCTTGACCGTGTCCTTGTAATGCGGGTCCTCGTCGCGCGGTTTCTTGAGCGGCGAATAGTTGCGGAGCATGGAGTCGATGGAACCCGCTGACACGCCGAAAAAGAGACGGGGCGCACCCAGCGTTGCGATATCCGCCTCGGATTGCGGGGCTTCGATGATCCCCGTGGAAAAACCGTTCTTTTCGAGCAGTCGTTTGAGGATGGCCGGGCCGCAGAGGGGGTGATCAAAAAATCGTTCGCCGACTACAAAAAGGACATCGTACGCCATTACATCCGCTTGACAAGAGTCAGCACACCCAGAAACCAGCGCGACAGTTTCCGGGCCGGGTTCCAGCGAGTCTTTGGAGCCCCCTCCTCTTCGTCCGGGCCGAACACGTTGAAAAGGGCGAGTAGCTTGTAGGTGACGTAACCGAGGAGAAACAGGCCCGCGAAAAACGCGAGATGGGCGACCCACCAGGAGGCATGAAGCCCGTCAATGACAAAACGGCTGTACTCGCTCATGCCGCCCATGCTCGCCGGAATGCCCACCACACCCACCACCACGGTGAGGACCGCCAACCGCTTCATGGTGATGTTAAGGTTGTTCCCCACGATGGAGGCGCGCGCGTTCATGAGGCTGGAAAGGATGTTGGAGTAGATTTCGGCCTGCCGGTTGCACTGGGTGTTCTCGATCATAAGGTCATCGAGGAACTCTTTCTCCTCCTGGTCAAAAGCGATGCGCGCATCGCTGTTTTTGAGCTTTTGGAGGAGGATGGCGTTGGAGTTGATGGCATTGAGGTAATACACAAGGCTCTTTTCGAGCATGAACATGTACAGGAGGTACTTGTTCTCCATGGACGCGCCGATTTTGTCCTCGAGCTCGCCCGAAACCGTGTTGATGATGCGCAGGTGCTCGTTGAAGTGGGCGATGGCGCGGTAGATGAGCTTGAGCAGGACGTCGCGCAGCGAGCGGACTTTGACAAAACGCTTGTCGTCCCAGAGGGGGAAATCCTCGGTGGTCACAATGACCAGCCGGTTGGCAAAAAGGAACATACCGATGGAGGTGATGCGGAAGAGGAAGCGGTCCTCGGCCAGATAGCGCTTGGGCCGTTTTAAGATGAGCGCAATGTGCTGGGGCTCAAACTCAAGGCGCGACAGCTCGTCCGGGTCGAAGGCCGAATTGAGGGTGTGCTCATCGAGGGCCAGGTCCGTGGAGAGGAACTTTTTTTCCGCATCGTCGGGGTTGGTGTAAACAAGGATGTTGGCGTTGTCAAAATCGCTGCTCTGTATCCGGCCTTCGTCGATGAGATAGCATTTGACCATAGCGGACCTTGCGTCGTGCGCAGAAAAAAGATCTTAAGGCCTACATTTTGACCTTGACCACGATTTTATGAAGGGGACCCTGGCCGCCGAGCGGCGCGTGGGCGTCCTCCGGGTGAAACACCGCGAACATTTCGGGCTTGAGCGTGACCCAGGTATCGGAGGGATCCGAGAAAAATCCGAGATCCTTTTCTGCGTCATAAGGAACCGCGACGTTAACGCACTCGGCCGTGGGCCGGTAACCCATGAGGTCCGTGCCCGAAACCTCAAACTGAATATCGATATAGTTCTTATGGATTTCGAGGCGTGCTCCAGCCGGGCCTTTGCCATTGTCGCGCACCACAACCGCGAACAGCCGGTCTCCGTCGATGGCGTGGCGGCCCGCCGGGAGCGCGCGGCTTTGCGGGCTTTCGAGGAATTCAAACGCGGCCTTAAAGAGCGGATGGAGCGCGTGGTAACGGCAATGGTTTTTGAGCGTGTCGAGAATCATGGTCAAAGCCCCTTTTTCGTCTTAAAAAATAAGTATTGCCCGAAAAGCGAGTAAAGGCAAAATTTAGAATGTCAGCCGGTTATTTTCGCGGTCGTATTGCAGGGGGCTGACGTTGGTCTCGTTCCGCTTGATGAACTCGTAAATGAAGTTGATTTCATCAATGGAATAATAGTTGAAAGACTCCTTCAGCTCCTCGAGGATGTCGAAGGTGCTCATTTTATAACGTATCATGAAAGGCCCGTTGGATAAGGAAAACGCCTGCGAACCGGCCTGGAGAATATAATAATCTTCTGCGCCATTTAAGTATATTATCCCCATGAGCGAGGGGTACATGACCGTGGAAGAACTCGCCGAATACCTCGGTTATTCCACGGGCACCATCTACAACAAGGTCTACGCAAACGAAATCCCCTACCATAAGCTTTCGGCGCGCGCCGTGCGTTTTAAACGGAGTGAAATTGACGGATGGGCGCGGACACAAAAGCGGCTCATGCACCTGAAAAAGGAGACGGGCGACCTGGACCTCCCCACACTCTTCGCCAAACTCCCCTTGGATGTGGTTCGCATTCTTCACGAACGGACCGACGAGGCCGTGGCCGTGCTCCGCGACCGTTTTGACTGATGCACCCTCTTTTTTTCCTGCTGATTTCCTGCCTCCTTTTTCCGGCCGCGGCGCAAATCGTCCCGGTGCCGGATACCGATTCCCTGTCGCACTACAATGGCGGACCCATCCTGCTCCCGCCCTTCTACCTTCCTATAACGCCCCAGGCCTACGAGGATCTGCCCAAAGACTCCATTGCGGACTTTGAGGAGGCGCTATCGCTGCGCCAGAGGGCCCGGTGGAGCGAGTCGCTTCGCGCCCTCCGGAAGGCCTACCCGAAAACCCGCTATCTCAAAGACTACACTCTGTACTACCAGGTGGAGGCGCTCCTCTTTCTCGGCCGTGAAAAAGAGGCGCTGAAGGTCTTTCGCACGCTGCTCCGCCGGGGCGCGGAAAAGCCCGCGGCGCAAAAAGCGGGACGGCTGCTGTTGGCCAACAAGCTCCCCCAAAAGCCGGAAAACCGGATAAAACTGGAGGAAAAACTTCTGTCCGGAAAGAACGATCCCCTGCTTCGCTATGCCTACGCCAACGACTGCCTTGCGCTTTCCGACACCGGGCGTGCGCTGAACGCTTTTTTCGACCTCCTCTCATTCCGCGCCGGCCCTTTTCTCGACGATAGCGCTTATAAAAAACTACGGCACATAGAAAAAACAAGCGGGCCATTTGACGCGGACAAGAGCGAACGCCTGGCAAAATACCTCAACAGCCAGAACCGCTGGGACGAACTCTGGGACCGCGCCATTCCTTTTGCAAAAAACACCGGGCCGCTTCAGGATCGTTTTCTCCAATACCTCTACACCGCCGCCTTCCGGCAAAAGAATTACCGCCGCGCCCTGCTTTTCATCACGCTGTATGAAAAGCGCAACGGTCCCTCGGCCTACACCGAATATGCAACCGCCAATGCGCTGAAGAAACTCGGCCTCTACGGCCCATCGCGCCGGCGGTTCAACGCCTTCCTGAAGAAATACCCAAACGATGGCCGCGCGGATGGTATTTTGTGGGACGTTGCGCGCAAGCTGGAGGACAACCAGCGCTTTCCCCGCGCCATCCACTATTTCCTGCGCATCCACAACGAGTACCGGAAAGAAAATTTTGCGGACAAGGCCTATTTCCGCGCCGGGTATTGCCATTACAAGAACAACAACACTGATTCCGCGCTGAAAATCTTTAACGAACTCCCAAAGCTCTATCCCCGGAGCGTACAAACCGAGGCCTGTCCGTATTGGGAAGCCATGGCGCTTGAGAAAAAGGGTGATACTGCGGCCGCCACGGCCCGGTACCGGTTTACGCTAAAGGACAACGCCTTTTCCTTTTACGCCTTTCGTGCGCGGGAGCGGCTCACGGCGCTCGGGTGCGATTCCCTCGCCCGCGGCTTTGACGGTCGTGACAGCGCGGCCGTGGACAGCTTCCTCGCCACACTGCAGAAACCCAAGGGTGACCCGCGGCTGATTCCGGCCTGGTCGCGCGGGTTACTCCTGCTCAAGGCGGGCGCGGACTCCTTTGCCGTAAGCGAACTGGCCCTGGCCGAACGTCCCGCGGATCATGACCTTTTACTGCTCCACCGTCTGCTCAACACCTACGCGCGGCTGGGCCGCTTCAGGGAGGCCTTCCGCCTGTCGCGCATATTCCAGTGGAAGCTCCCGGATGAAAAAAGCGGCGAGTTCCCGAAAAGCCTTCTTAAGGATTATTACCCGCGTTATTTCGGAGAGGCCGTGGTCATGGAATGCCGCAAGTACGGACTCGACCCTTTTCTCGTGCATGCAGTGATGCGCCAGGAGTCCACTTATGATCCGTCGATTGTCTCCCCAGCGGGCGCCATCGGCCTGCTGCAGCTCATGCCCGCAACCGCGGCAAACGTGGCGCAAAAGCTTCACATTCCCTTTACCCCGGATTCTCTTTTTTCCCCGTTTTACAACATCCGGCTTGGTGTCTATCACCTTGTGGAGCTGCTGGACCAGTTTGAGGGCCGCCGCGAACTGGTTTATTGCGCTTACAACGCAGGCCCGGGCGCAACGCGCGAATGGCAGAAGCGCGGCAAGGGCCTGCCCTATGATGAGTTTGTGGAAGAGGTGGGGTATACAGAGACGCGGACTTACGTCAAAAAATGCGAACGCAACCTGCGGGCGTACCGGATGCTGTGGGGGGAGGAAGGAACAGAGAAAGCGGCAAAGTAAAAGATACGTCTATTTGTCCTTCGCCCCTCGGCTCCGCTCGGGGCTCGTCACAACTGACATCGGTCCCTGAGGGCTTGCACCGAGCGAAGTCGAGGTGAGTCGAAGGGCCGATGTCTGTTCACCTCACAAACACATTATACTTCACGATACACCACAACGCCCGAACGCCGTCCTTCCAGCTGATTTTCTTTCCTTCCTCGTAGGTGCGTCCCGAATAGGAGACGCCGACCTCGTACACGCGCCATTTTCCTTTGGACACGCGGGCCGTGATTTCGGGCTCAAAACCAAAGCGCTCTTCCTTCAGGGTAAAGGAGCGAAGCACCTCGGTCCGGAAGACCTTGTAGCCGGTTTCCATGTCCGTGAGGTTGAGGTTGGTGAACATATTGGAGAGGAGCGTGAGCAATCCGTTTCCGAGACTGTGCCAAAAGTAAAGCACGCGGCGGCTTTCGTTTGTCATAAAACGCGAGCCGAACACCACGTCCGCTTTGCCGTCCAGGATGGGTTTGAGCAGCTTTTCATATTCATTGGGATCGTATTCGAGGTCCGCATCCTGGATGATGACGATGTCGCCCGTGGCCGCGGAAAAACCGGACTGCAGCGCGGCTCCTTTGCCCCGGTTTCGAGGATGCGAGACGACACGGACCGTCTTTGAGGCCAGGCCTGCGATGACGGAAGGGGTGTCGTCCGTGGAACCGTCGTCAATCAGGAGAATTTCCTTGTCAAGCCCGCAGACCGGCGCGACCATGGTTCTTTCCACGACCGCGCGCACCGTGGCGGCTTCGTTGTAGCAGGGAATTACGACCGTGACTTTTTTCATGTCAGAGGCGGCCGGCCTTTGCCAGCGCGTAATCGGATTGGGCCATCATGGCCACGAGTTCCTTCAGGCTGGTTTTGGGCAACCACTTCAATTCACGTTTGGCCTTGGACGGGTCCCCGAGCAGGAGGTCGACCTCCGCGGGTCGGAAGAATTTGGGATCCACTTCGACCACCACATTTCCGGTTTTCTTGCAAACGCCTTTTTCATTCACGCCCTCGCCCTGCCACGCAAGTTCGATGCCGAGTTCGCGGAAGGCGAGGTCTGTAAAATCGCGCACGGTCGTGGTGGTCCCTGTAGCCAGGACATAGTCCTCCGGCTTCGATTGCTGAAGCATGAGCCACATACCTTCCACGTAGTCGCCCGCAAAACCCCAGTCGCGTTTGGCGTTGAGGTTGCCGAGCCGCAGCGTCTTTTGGAGGCCACACTTTATTCTTGCCGCGCTGATGGTGATTTTGCGCGTTACAAAGTTTTCGCCGCGATGGGGGGACTCGTGATTGAAGAGGATGCCGTTGCAGGCGAACATGTTGTACGCCTCGCGGTAGTTCTTGACAATCCAGAAAGCGTAAAGCTTGGCCACCCCATAGGGCGAACGCGGGTAGAACGGGGTGGTTTCGGTCTGCGGGGTCTCAACCACCTTGCCGTAGAGCTCACTGGTGCTGGCCTGGTAAAACCTGGCATCGGGCTTGGTCTCACGCAGGGCGTCGAGGAGCCGGATGACGCCCACGGCGTCGGCATCGGCCGTATATTCGGGCACATCGAAGCTGACCTGTACGTGCGACTGCGCGGCAAGGTTATAGACCTCCTGGGGCTGGCTTCGTTCAATGGCCTTTTGGAGGCTGCTGGAGTCGCAGAGGTCGCCGTAGATCAGCTCGAGCTGGTTTTTATCTTTGTACAGGGGATAAAGATGTTCGATGCGGCCGCGGTTAAATGTGGAGGAACGTCGGACAATGCCGACCACGCGGTACCCTTTGCTGAGGAGAAGCTCGGCCAGGTAGGATCCGTCCTGGCCCGTAATGCCGGTGATGAGTGCGGTTTTGTTATTGTTCATGGATGAAAAATAAGATCCGGTTGACGGAAATGGCAATGGTTAAGTCGCTGTCTTTTTTAATAAAACACAGGCGTGCATATGATTATGGAAAAAAGGGATTTTTGAAAATGCAGCATTGAGAAGCAATCCCGGCAAACGGTATTTAAACTTGCCGTTTTTAAAATCAATCCAGGGGCGGCCTATTTCATGGTATAATCCGTCCGCATGCGCGATAGGAATGCTCCGAAGAATGTGAAAACCGGACTCTCGGCAGGCTGTTACAAACTCTTTCGGCGTAAAACGATATTCAAAGAACGGTCCCCGTGATGGAAAAACATGAAAGAGACCATCCTGGCCGTCTCGTGGCTCCTTGTTCCGCCATTTATTCTTTATCTTTCGCAGGATATTATAGGAGGGCACCGTAATTACGGCAAGGCCGTTCTCTTTAAGAGCGTTCCGCAATGCCGCAAGGGGCGCCTTTGGCCCTGCTGGAAAATGTTCAATCACACCGAAAGAAAGTATCGCATCAAACGACTCTTTTTCAAATGGCATCTGTAATATATCGGCTGCGGTTATCTGCAACTCTGGAGAATGGTTATTGATCCACTGAACCGTTTCTTGGCTTACTTCAATACCACAAATCCGACGATAGCCGAGATGATGAAGATATTTTACAACCCTCCCGTTTCCGCAGCCCGCTTCAAGAATTTTCCAGGATTTATCCGGCAAAAAAGACAGCGCCAGTTTGATTCCATCATCCTTGGGGCAGTTGTCCAAGGATTCCTGAAATTCATCAGGGTTCCATTTGAAAACAACGCTTTCGGCCATGTCATCTCCTTCATTATCAGACCAGAGAACGATGCACTTATTCTTGTTTCTTTCTGAAAGCGGCAAAGCCTGTGGGGCCGTCCGGTAATATTACCAGCGGCTCCCAGCCCGAAACATTTTCCAGATTTATTTTTACCCTGGCTGTTTTTTGCGTTTTCCAATCGTGGCAAGCGACGATACTTCCGGCAAGGAGCTTGGGGCTGAACAATTCAAACTCTTTAAGGGTCTGGTCGGCATCCTCCGCGCCATCCAAAAAAAGGAAATCCACGCGATCCAGTGCCGCAAGGATTGGGGTATAGACCTCCACACTGTTCCCCAGATGAAATCTGACAAAGGGTTTTAAATGCACAAGTTTCGTTTCGTACAACCGGACGGCATGATGATAAAATTCGGGATACAGTTCGACGGTCAACAACTCTCCTGTGCCGTTTTTCCGCAAGGCACTGGAAAGGATGTAAGTGCTCCCCCCGCCCTTCCAGGTGCCGATTTCAAACACCTGCCGGGGACGCCACTTCCGTACCAGCCGGAAAAGCGCCTTCCGTTCCGGAACGGTCAGCTGACCTTCAAGCGAATCCCGATAAAAATCAACACCATGCCACCACGCTTCGAGTTCTCTCTTTAACATACAGCCTACCGGGTAAAGGGTTTTAGGATGCTTTCCCATGAATCAAGTATTTTCTTTTTCCGTATCCTGTTGAAACCCCGCATCTGCTCGGAAACAACTGCCGTATTACAAGTTTCCACGAGCTGGTTCAGGTGCCGGATGGAATGAAAATACTGCAGAAAGGGCATGGTATTGACATCATAATAATCTGCGTACTTCAACCAATAGGCGACGCTTCGGAGATTGCGATAATCATTGGGGTCCCAGGGACCGGAACCGCGGATTGCGGACCCCGGCTTTCTGTCAAAATAAAGATTCCAGGAAATTTCCTTGAGTACCGGTACGCCATCCCGATAAAGCTCCGTCAGAAAATCCGGAGAGGGAAAAAACATGGGGAGATTCATGGAATATTGTTCAAACAGGGACATGAAAGAGACCTGATAAGGCCAGTGTATCAGCCCGCGAAAACGGGTGATGTCGTGGATATCGTGGCGCACAGGAAGCGCTTTTTCACGGGATTGAATGCACGGGTGCAACCCTTCGGGAATATACCGGCCTAGCAACAGATATTCTTCCCGTTCCGGAGCGTAGTGCACACCATGATAGGCACACAGACTGGGCACATGGCGCACTTCCCGCTCAAGGAAATATTCACAGTAATATTTGTCGTACAAGTTGTTCGCGGCCAGAATAAGACGGCCGTTGTCGATGCCTTTCCGGAGGAAACGATTGAACTTTTTCCAATCCCTGCGGTCAAAGGAAAAAGGGTGCTCGTACCGGATAGGAACAAAAATTAAAATCGGTTTTTCAAACTTTTGATACAACATGGAAAAAACCGGCGAATAACTGGCGATAAACGCGTCATAGGGGCGGAGGGGATCTCGATACTGCGTGTAAAAATCATTCCACAGCCGTTTTTTTATGATCTGTCTCCAATTTCCATCTTCCAGCAACGGGATGTTCGTCCGGGTCCGATTAAAAACCCAGGTGTGGCTGGAAATGGACCAATCCTCTACCGTATGCCCGAGTTCGGGAAAGAGGTGCCGAAGATCTTCAATGACCGAGATGTGCTGGTCGATATTGAAAAATTTCATTTGTTTATGCTTCGCATGTTATTCGCAATCCTATATCAGTATGGCCCGGTTATTTTCGTCGAATTGCTGGCCCACAAAACAGCCGTCCGGGAGTGCGACAGAGAACGGCCGTTCCCTGCCTGTCAACCTATTCGCAGAGCTGTGCGCCAGGTGTTTTTTCCGGATGCGCGGCCAGATCATTTCCGTCAGAAAGTCCTGGTCCGAGAAAAAATAGCTGCCGCGCTGATGCAGGGTCGGTCGAAGATTCCGGATCCATTGTTCATACAGTTCCCTGAACTCCGGCAGAAATCCACTCACGGCGCCCCACATACCCCCGAGGATGGGGACGGCATGGTACGGATGATCCCGCATAACATGGAAGGGCTTTCCGGACTTCATCCATTCTCTCACGGCCGCGGCTTCGCGTCCATTCAATCTTGAATCACAGTCCCGGACAATGAACCATCCGACGCCGGGATCGAAACCGGCCTCGAATCTCCAATACAGGCCCTGATATCCTTCACCTCGTGGCTTCATGATGATTTCGGAGTCCAGCGCTTTCAGCTCCCCGATCACTTCTTCCGGGACGGTGTCATCAACATAAAACCGGCTGACCCATCCGGGATAATGGACCTTTTGCAGGCGTGCATTCGCCACGGCCCCGCGCAGATATTTCGGGTCCTTTCCCCAGAGGCTGAAGCAGATGACATTCGCGCGTTTGTTGCGGCGCCATTGCCTGAAAGCAAAGATCCATTCGGAAAGCATACAGGAATTATAGATTTTTACCTTCCTAAAACTCAATTCAAGCGGCCGGAACCGGGCACCAATACAGGCGCAGAAACGCAAACGGCATTCCGTATTCCTTTACCGACTTCATCCCCATTCATTATTTTCATCCGTAAATGTCCTCCGTAGCAACCCCCTATCTTGTCTCCGCAATCGTCTCGACCTATAAGGGTGAACGATTCATCGCGGCCTGCCTGCAGGACCTGCTCCGCCAGACCCTCGGGGAGCGGCTGGAGATCGTCGTCGTCGACAGCGCCTCGCCGCAAAAGGAGGCCGCCGTGGTTCGGCGCTTTCAGGACGCGCATCCGAACATCGTTTACGTGCGCACCGAGGAACGCGAAACGCTGTATGCGGCCTGGAATCGCGGTATCCGAATGGCGCGAGGGAAATATATCACGAACGCAAACACCGACGACCGACTGCGGCCCGATGCATATGCCCGGATGAGCCGGGCTCTGGAGGAGGATCCGTCCGTGGCACTGGTCTATGGCGACATGCTGATCACCCCTTTCGAGAATCAGACCTTTGAACGCCATTTCAGGACCGGATATTGCCGGATGCCCGATTACACGCCGGATATCATGCTCAACGCCTGCCATATGGGGCCGCAGCCCATGTGGCGCAAATCGCTGCACGAGGATATCGGCGGGTTTGACCCTTCCTTTCGTTCCGCCGGCGACTACGAATTCTGGTGCCGCATCGCAACCCGTTTTGCGATGAAGCACCTGCCAATTTTTACCGGTCTTTACCTGCAGAATATCGCGGGCATTGTGAACAACAACGCCTCGCTTTCCATCACGGAGACGGAATCCGTGAAAAAGAAATATTCGTCCCTCCTCCCCGCCCCGCAAACCCCTGTGAATCTCGCCAATGGCCGGCAGTATGCCGCCTCAAAGCTGGAACCCGGGCGTTTTGCGAATATCTGCCTGGCGGTCTCCGGCAGCTCCAGGGCCGCAACCGCCACCCTGGACTCTCTTTTCTCGCTCACCGTCTTTCCGCATACATTGACCGTGATTGGTAACAACTGCCCCACAGAAACCATCGCATATCTGTCGGATCTGAAACAGGAGGGAATCATCCACCACCTGATGCTTCCTATGCATCCTCTTTCCGTGGGACAGGCGGCCAATCTCGGCTGGCAGGCCGAACCGGACGCCGCCTATTATGTACTGGTGCAGGAAGGCGTGGTGATGGAGAGTGAAGACTGGCTGTCGGCCATGGTTTGGAACATCGACAAACTGACAAATGTGGCCGTGCTCTGTTACGGTTTTGGATCCGTCCCGCTTTCCGTAAAGACCGTCAAGCGGCGACGCATCTGCCTGCCGTCCGACGCGAAGCCTGAAACGGGCTGCCTCCTGGTTCCACGGCGCACATGGACGCGGATCGGGCCCTGGCTGGAAACGGAAAGCATGGATGCGATGATAGCGGAATACGGAGAACGTCTGCAAAAGAAGGCCGGAAAAATCGCCTGGATGGATCCGGAAACAATCCGCGTTACAAAACCGGCCGCATAGCCCGCTGTTCTTCCGCCTCGCGGTGCGACTGCCCGTACCCGAGGTGTTTGGACGCGTTCAGGGCCGCGACCTTCCAGCCCCGCGCCTTGAATATCCTCGAATAATACCAGTCCTCAACGCTGGCGATGCTGATGCCCTCGCCCACGGGCGGCAGCCCGGCCTCGGCGAGGAGGGCCGGCCGGAAACAGACAAAGGTGCCGTTAAACGAGGCCTTGAGATAAACCGTCTCGCCTTCGATTTGACGCGTCTCCAGAACCGGATGGTTGTGGTTCTGTACTTCATCAACCAGAAGGTTGACAAGTCGTACCTGCTCCCCTTGCAGCGCATCGAGAAGTGACAGGGAGAGCAAAATCCAAGGCCGTTGAAGCTGCATGTCGTCGTCGATCCAGGTGAGGGAGCGAACCGGTTCCAGCGCGAGGAGCCTGAACGCCTGCTGCAGCGCGAACGCCTTGCGCCACTGGGGAACATCGGCCTGCCGGTTGAAAAGGGCCTTCTGGATCTGCCCTCCAACCAACGCGCGCGCCAGAAATTCCGCGGTTCCGTCATTGCTGCCGCTGTCGACGACCAGCACGGCCGCGGACGGTTCGTGTTTCCGGATGTCTGAAAGGAGCACGGTCAACATCGGAAGCCGGTTGTAGGTCGGGACGATGATCCAGTCACGGAGCTCGCCTTCGCGCGCGAATTCCTGGAAGGGTTTGGCGGCCCTGGCCTCGATGCGCGACATCAGGTCCAGCAGCGACTGGTTCTTCTGGTTCAGCTCGTTGATTTGCGTTGCCGTGGATTGCGTGAACCGCTTCCGGGTCCGGCGGGCGGACAGGAGCACCAGCAGGATGACAACAACGAAAAGAGCCAGATTGAGGATGAGTCCCATGATTTGCCTTTCGGTGGTATCAAAATAAATTATTTTTCCCTCCAAGCCCTCATGAAAATCCGCATCCTTTACAACAACTTCGCCCACAAGGGCGGCTCCGAGAACGCCATCTACTGGCTTCTCTGCGGGCTCGTGGAACGCGGCCACGATGTCACGCTCATCACCCGCTATTACAGCGACACCATTTGGGGCCCGCGCGACCGCTTTCCCTGTCCCGTGATCACCCTGCAGGCCAAGAATGTATCCCGCTATTTCCGCAGCTTCGCGATGCCTTTTCTCGTCCACCCACACATCAGGGACGCGGACATCATCAACCCGCACAACTATCCGGCCTCCATCTGGGCCGCCGTTGCCAAAGTCCTGTTCCGGCTGAAAGGGCGCCTCGTCTATTTCTGCCAGGAGCCCAACCGCGCCCTCCATTATAATAAATATGACGGCGCCTTTCCGGGCCAAGCCTTTCCGCGCCTCCTGTTCGACGACAAGACGCCGAAATGGCTCGCCCCGCTACAGATCGCGCTTGAACGCAAACTCGACCTCTGGGCCGGCCGGCGGATGGAACAGGTTCTGGTCAACAGCGATTTTTCAAAACAGCGGGTTGATTCCGTCTTCGGGGTCCGTTCCATTGTTTGCACCCTGGGCGAACCATTGGACACAATCTGCCACCCGGACCGCGTAAAACGGAAGCGGGAATATTTTCTCGCCATGTCGCGCCTGCACCCTGCGAAAAACATAAAGACCGTACTTGCGGCCTACAAGCTGCTTTACGAAGAACGCGGGGAACCGTTTCCGCCACTCGTTGTGGCGGGCGATGGCCTCCAGTTCGAGGAGTTCAGAGAATGGTGCGCAAGCGAGCGCCTCAGCCACAAGATATTCCTGAAAGGCTATGTGAAGGATGGGGAGATTGCGGACTACATGTCCCTTGCCATTGCCTTCATTTTCGTCCCCATCCGCGAACCCTTCGGCCTTGTCACTGTGGAGGCGTTCTTCAACGACACACCGGTCATTGTGTCCGACGAAGGCGGGCCCGCGGAAGTGGTCGAAGAGGGCCGAACCGGTTTTCGGGTCAATCCCATTGACCCGGAAGCGGTCGCGGAAAAAATGGCCTGGTTTCTGGACAATCCGGAGAAGGGACGGGAGATGGGCGCGCGCGCAGGCGCGAAGGCCCGCGTTTATTATTCCCGGGACGCGTTCATGGACCGGTTCGCGGATCTCGCAGGATTGAACGCGTAATGAAAGATTTCATCGTTGTCATCAACCACCACGATTTTTCGGTCAACGGGACCATTCTGCATGATTTTCTCTCAATATTCACGGAACCGGAACGCCTCCTGCTTCTGCTCCCATCCGGTATCGACCCATCGGCCCGTTATGCGGCGCGCACCCTTTTCGTCTGCGTCCCGACCCGGCTTTCTGAAACACAGCTGGCTCAATTTGACTACGAGCGGCTGTTTGTTTTCGATTATTATGACGAAAACTCGCTGAAATGGACGGAAGAGAACGTCCGCCTGTTCGGGACGCGCGCCCGGCGGTACCTGAAAACCAGCCTGGACCGAAAGCTGGATTATAAAACAACGACCGGCCTGCTGCCCATCATGCTCCCTCCGGCTCTGTCAATTGAATATCGAAAACGTCCCGCCTTGTACAAACGCCTTTTGAACACTATTTCTTCTCCCCAAAAGCATGACCTGACCTTTCTCGGTTCCACAACATACGCACGCGCAGAGAACCGGCCGCACTATCACCAGCGCATAGAATGGGTCCGGGAAATCATTGAATCCGGAAAATACAATTTCTGGGGTGGATTGATTGAGCTGCCGTACTGCACGCAGGAGCAACTTGAAAAAAAGTTCGGTGATCTTTCCCGCTGTTACTACGGTGCCCGGCAATTAAAATACCCCGCCTTTTTCTCAAAACTGAAAGCATCCCGCATCTCCCTCGCCCCGACCGGCCACGCGCGCTGGACCTACCGTCACCTCGAAGGCATCTATGCCGGCACCGTGGTCGTGTCCACGGACCTTTCAAACGTCGATTTTCTACTGGAGATCCCGCGCGAACGGATAGTGCTGGTTCCGGATCACAAACCCGTGCTTCCGTATGTAAAGAAGGTTCTTTCGGATTATAAACATTACGAGGCGTGGATTCCTGAAAATATCCGGTTCATGGAAGAACAACTGTCCGATGCGGCCTACTCGCGCGAAAAGCCGGGTGTGTTCAATAAATTCCTGGCACAGCTATAATCAGCGGGTGGCAATCCGTTCATAAGCATCCAGCGTCTCCTCAGCGGTCTTTTTCCAGGTGAACCGGCCCGCCCGGATAAGCCCTTGCTTCCGGTAATCCTCCCACACGCCATCGTTCAGCAGCAGTTCCTCAAACGCGGAATAAAAGGCCCCTTCCATGTCCGCCACCAGCTTCGCGTCCGTTCCCGCGATCTCCTCAACCGCAACGTTGCGATAGGCAATGACGGGAAGGCCGCAGGCCATGGCCTCCAGGACCGGCAAGCCGAAGCCCTCTTCGAGTGAAGGGAAACAGAAGAGCCGCGCGTGGTTGTACAGGGTTACCAGATCCTCCTCCGCGAGGATGCCGGTGACGCGCACGTTATCTAACTTCCCCGTCTCAGCGCAGAGCCGTTGTATGTCCGGTATGGATGCTTCCGGGGTTCCGGCAATGACAAGCTGAAAATCCAGCTTTCGCACCCGCACAAGGTACGCCGCGGCCTGGATAAGGGCCGGAATATTCTTCCGCGGATCCGCACCGCCGACATACAAAGCAATGGGATCCTGGAGCCGGAGCCTCAATTTCAACTCATCATAGTATATAAGATCCGGCCGTACCCGGTATGCTTCAGAAACTCCAAGTGGAATGACGGAGATTTTGTCGGGGCTTACACCGAGATAGCGAACCGCCTCGTCCTTGGTAAATGCAGAAATCGCAAGCAGATGATCCGCATCGCGCATGGAACGAAGGGCCATGCGGTACCGCAGCCTGCGGCGTGCGTCCGATAATAAACCGGAGCGGCCGCGATCCCAATACTTCAATGGGATAAAATCATAACAGGTCGCCACACGCGGGGTTCCGCATTTCAGCGGGCCGACCGGCGCCGTGGCATGGAAGAGGTCGACCTTTTCGTCCCGGAGAAGGCGGGACAGATGAAAGTATTCCCAGATCCATTTTTCCCTGGAGCTTAAAAACCTGGGTTTAAACAGTGGGAGTCGGCCGTATCGTACCCGCGCATCCGCAAAGGGCAGCGACTGGAACTCTTTGACCGGTTCATGAATAAGGAGATATTCGTTTGTGCGGTCGATGGCCAGCAGGTTCTGAAGAAGGTTCCGAACATAAGTCCCCGTGCCACGAAAAGCGTTTCCATCGAACAGGGGACGGATGTCAAAAGCGATCCTCACACCCGCTCCTTGAATTCCGGGCACACCTCCCGGCACACCGCTTCAAACCGTTCCACGAATTTTTCAATGGAATAATAAGCCCGCGTCTTTTCACGCGCCGCGCGGCCCAACCGCTGCCGTAAGTCAGGATCCGCCATCAGCCTCGCAATTGCGGCCGTGACGGCTGCGGCGTCTTCGGGCGCAACCAGGAGCCCGCTCTTTTCCGCTTCCACGATTTCCACGCCTCCGCCGTCGGATGCGCCAATGACCGGCACTCCGTATTTCATGGCTTCGATGAGCGTGAGGCCGAAGGGTTCGCGCACAGGGATATAGATGAAAAATTCCGCATGCGCATACAGGCGTTCCAGGCGCGTGTCATCGACATAACCGGTGAACTCCGTGTCGTTCTCCAGTCCAAGTTCCGCGGCCAGGGCTTTCAGCCGTCCAAGGTCCGGGCCCTGCCCTGCAAGGAGGAGCCGGAGAACCGGCGTCCCGCTCTTTTTAACCGCGGCAAAGGCCCGGAGCACACCGTCCACGTTCTTGTGAAACACCATGCGCGACACGAGCAGCCAATAGGGCACGGCGACCGGGGCTGGGGCATCTGCTTCGGCGAAACGGATGCCCGCGTGGCAGACGAGCGGTTTGATGCCGAATGCCTTTTCTATCATGCGGCCCGCGTAATGGCTGTTTGCAAGCACGGCGCTGAACCGGCGTACGGCCAGTCTGTCTAAAAATCGGTACGAATATATCTGCCAGGCGATCCGCAGCCGGCCCAGGGGCTTGAACCAATATTTTTTCAGCATATTGGCGCGCCATGCGGAAGCTTGTTCCGGTTCAAGGACGTCGCACCAGGTTGCGCGGCGGGGCTCGTTGCAGTACCAGAACACCGGTGGAAATTTCTTATTCCACAAGACCGCGAGGATCATCCAGTGGTGAACGTAGGTGTTGTGGATATTGATGATGTCGTATTGGCGCAGTCGGAACCGGAAATAAAGTCCCATCATGAGAAGCCGGAGCGGGCGCGGCACAAGGTTCAGCCTGAGGAACCGGATCTGGTATTGCCGGTCCGCATCTGCGCCCCAGAATTTTTCGTCGAACCGCTGGACAAAGAAATCAACCGTGTGCCCCTTTTCCGCAAGTCCGGAGGCCAGATTGTGCACAAGCCTTTCAGCGCCTCCCAGACGGTCCATACGGCGTTGAAGAATGGCAATGCGCATGGTGCGTTTATCCTTTCAGCAATTGTTCGATTTTCACCCGCGCTTCGGAAAACGCCTTTGCATCCGGTGCGTCCGCGTCCACAACCAACGGAACCGCCCTCTCCTGCCAGGGCATCCACTTTTTCAGAAAATGATCCGTGCGTTCATTCTGACGGTACAACACAAGCGAAGGCGTGCCCACAAGTGCGGCCAGATGGGCCTGCCCGCTGTTGCTGCCGATGAAGACCTTGGCCCGCCGCAGAAGTTCAGCGTTCACGCGGATACGGTCGTCCGTGAAGCAGGGGGCGGAAGCGGAGAGACCGGGTTCCTTGAGCACAGCGCTTACCATGGTCTCGTCCCCGCGGCAGTTGATGAACACGGAAGTAAGCCCGTGTTGTTCGCGCAGGATACGGGCAAGACCGGCAAAGACCCCGGCCGGCACGGCCTCGTCCCGGACCGTCTGGCCACCGCAGTGGAAGACCGCGTACGCGCCCGCCTTAAGCCCGTTTGATTCGAGGAACCGGGTCGCGTCCTGCTGGTCGGGCCCGCTCGTGTAAAAACGGTACGACGTGGTATCAGGGACCGGAAGGCCGAGGAGCGAGAGTAATGAAAGATTCGTCATGACGATATTCTGGTCCTCGCGATAGGGCACGGTCCGCGTAAGCAGCCGGTTCCCGGAACCTCCCGCAAAGCCGTACCGGTTGTGGATGCCGGCGAGAAAAGAAAGAAAGCTGTTCCGGAAAAACCGCTTTAGCAGAAAGGTGTGGGAAAAGTCCTCTTCCCTGATTTTCTTTATAAGTCGGAGATGCGCGCCAAGTCCGCGGTCGTCGCCGCGCTTGTTATAAATGATGAGCTGGTTGATTTCAGGATAGTTTGCAAGCAGGTCGGCACCCAGCGTCTCCACGACCACCCCGATGCGGCAGTGCGGAAGCGCCTTTCGGAGCTCAAGGATAAAGGGCACGGCCGCGATGGTGTTCCCCAGTTTTCCATTGCGCCAGATGAGCACGTTCGGGGCCGAAGGGTTCAGCATACCGTCTCCTTCAGATACTGGAGAACGAACGGAACGATATCCGCATCCGGGGCCACAACATGATGACGGTTTTTGGGGCCGCGCGGGGCAAAACGCTCGGGCGAGGATTGCATGAAGAACGAGAGCGTGGGCGTGCCCGCGCCGGCCGCCATATGCATGGGCCCGGTGTCGCACGAAACAAAAAACCGGAGGAACGGGAGGAAACCGTTGAACGCGTCCGGGGTCGCGGGAGAAAAGCAGGGGAAACCATGCGCGCGGAAAAGCGGGACCTCTTTTTTTTCATCCGGGCCAAAGAAGAAGACCGCGGGCACCCCTTCCTCGCGCAAACGGAACCCGAGGGCCAGAAATCGTTCCGGCGATATTTTCTTTATCCCGCGGCCACCCGTATGAATGCCGACCGGGGCTCTTTTGTCAAGCCCGGCTGCTGCAAGTTGTGCGCGGGCCTTCTCCGTTTCCGCAGCCAGTGGAAGACATCGGATGGCGGGCACCCTGGTAATATCCATGAAAGGACGCAACAGCTCCGCCACATACTCGGCCTCGTATTTCTGCGGGTCCGGCAAATCAACCTCGCAGTGGAAAAAGCCGCGGCTGAGTGGATTTTTAAAGCCCACGCGATAGCGCGCCCCTGACACCACGGAAAGCATCATATTATTGAAGGAAAAGACAGACTTTAAATCGAAGACAACATCATAGCGTGCGCGACGCAGCGACACAAGGAAGCCAAAGAATTTCCAGGGCATGCGGATGAAGCGGAGCTGGTCGTAGATTTTCAGCCTATCGATGGCGGGATGGTTCCGGATGACCGCGCCGAAGGAACCGCCGACCACCACGTCCAACCGGCATTTTGGCCAGCGCTGTTTGATGAGCGTCAGCAGGGGCGTGATGAGCACAAGGTTCCCGATGCGGTTGTCCTGCCGGATGACAAGCACACGCTCCACACGCGCCGGAAGCGCGGCCCCGGGCCGCGCACGAAACGGGAAAAACAATGCCTTAAACAATCTTGTTTTCATGCAGCAGCTTTTCAATTTCGTCGAGTAACGCATCCGTGCTGATACGGTCCATCGCGTCCTTGCCCCATAACCAGCGATGGCGGGAATCCGCGGGCGGGGTCCAGGCGCGCGGGTCGGGAGTGCCGAATACGGTGGCTGTGGGCAGGCCCGCGGCAATTGCGACATGCCGGATCCCGTTGTCGTTTCCAAAATAAAAGGCACACGCTTTAAGCAATGGCAGGAGCGCATTGAACGACGGCGGCGCGTATGGATAGAGAAAGGCCCCGGTGGAATGGGAACAGGCGATGACCTCCTCCACGGCCGGCCCCTCGCCCGGCCCAAAGAGGGGCAGAAAACGGAAGCCGTACCGGGCATGCAGGGCATCGCATACGGTTGCGTACCGTTCGAGTGGCCATCGTTTGTATTCGCGGCGGCTCACGGGCGAAAAGGCCGCCACCCGGCCAGCGGACGCGAGACCGAACCGCACACCGAGGGCTTCAGCTTCCGCCGCGTGCGCGGAAGTGACGGGGAGGTGGAGCGAAAAATCTTCGACGCGCAGGGAGAGCGGCGCCAGTAATCGCGCTTTGTCCATGGCCGAATAAAGTGGTCCTTCGGTCCGATCAATCGCGTGCGTGTAAAACGGCGTGCGGAACCGGCGGGCGAACCCGATGCGTAAACGCGCGCCCGTGAGCCGGGCCAGGAGGGCTGTTTTTGGAAATCCCTGAAAATCAATGACCGCATCGTAGCTTTCCCGGCGAAGTTCCCGGGCGAGCGCGACAAAGCCTTGGCCGTTGTAAGGAAGCACCCGGGTGACGCACGGGTTTCCGCGAACCACGCCCGCGCATTGTTCTTGGATAAGAAAATGGATTTTCCCTGCGGGATCCCCGAACCGGAGTGCGGAAAGCGACGGCGTGGTCATGAGCACGTCCCCGAGCTGCCGGAGTTGGATCACAAGTATTTTCATACCTTTTAAAAATAGTTTATTCCCTGAAACCCCCTCAACTCTCCACCGATGGAAACCGGCGGCCGCCGCGCCACCGGAAAAATGTGGGTCAAGGATGGCTTTCCAGGAAACAAGGGGGGAAAGAGAGGGTGCGTGCCCGGATCGGTAGAAAATCCGATTCTTTTTTTATTCCTCTTCCAGCTCGCGTTTCTGGAGGAGGCGTGTTTTACGGCTTTTTTCCCGCTTGATGGGGTCCAAATCCATTTTCCGGATACGAACAAACTTTGGCGTAATTTCCACCAATTCGTCTTCGGTGATAAACTCAACGGCCTGGTCGAGGGAAAAAAGGCGCGGCGGACGCAAGGTCACGGTCTGTTCGGAATTGGAGGCGCGCATGTTCGTGAGTTTCTTTTCCTTGGTGATATTCACCTCGATGTCCTCGGCCCGGTTGCGCTCGCCCACCACCATGCCGTTGTAAACCTCGGTGCCCACTTCGACCATGAGGATGCCGCGATCCTCCATGGCCAGGCTGGCGAAGGAGTTGACGCGGCCCGGCCGGTCAGCCACCAGCACGCCGCGCAACCGGTGCTGGATGGGGCCGAACCAGGGCTCAAACCCCTCCAGAAGTGAGTTCATGACCCCGGCGCCGCGCGTGTCGGTCAGGAACTGGCTGCGGAAGCCGATGAGCCCCCGCGTGGGAATGACAAACTCCATGTTCACCCGGCCGCTGCCCTTGTTGACGAGCTGCATCATGCGCCCCTTGCGCGAAGAAAGCTTTTCCGTGAGCACGCCCACGTATTCTTCGGGGACGTCGATAAAGAGCCGCTCCATGGGTTCAAACGGCTTGCCGTCAATATGCTTGACAATGACGCGCGGCTTGCTGACCATGAGTTCGTAGCCTTCACGCCGCATGGTCTCGATGAGCACCGCCATCTGGAGCTCGCCGCGGCCGCACACCTCAAAGGCGTCCGCCCGTTCCGTGGGCTTGATTTTGATGGCCACGTTGCCCAGGGCCTCGCGGTAAAGCCGGTCGCGCAGGTGGCGCGAGGTGAGGAACTTGCCGTCGCGGCCGCAGAAAGGGCTGCTGTTCACGTAAAAAATCATGGAAACCGTGGGCTCGTCCACGGTGATGCCGGGCAGGGCCTTGGGGTTTTCGAGCGAGGAGATGGTGTCGCCGATATTGATGCCCTCAATGCCGGCCACGGCCACAATGTCGCCCTCTTCGACGAATTCCACGGACTTGCGCTTGAGGCCATCGATGGTGTAAAGCGCGGTGAATTTGACGTTGGGCGTGACCTTGTCGCCGCTCATGAGCGTATACGGCTGTCCCATCCTGAGCGTGCCGTTGACCAACCGGCCCACCGCGATTTGTCCTACATACGAATCGTAGTCGAGGTTGGCGGCCAGGAACTGCGTGACCTCGCCCTCCGTGGTCTCGGGGCCCGGCATGTGCGACAAAATGGCTTCAAACAAAGGTTCGAGGCTCGTGGAACCGTCGCCGATTTCACGGTGCGCCAGCCCCTGCCGCGCAATACAGTAGATGACCGGAAACTCAATTTGAACGTCGTTGGCGTCGAGGTCGATAAAAAGGTCGTAAACCTCGTTCAACACCTCCTCGACGCGTGCGTCACTGCGGTCAATTTTGTTGATGACCAGGATGACGCGCAGCTGCTTGGCCAGCGCTTTTTTCAGGACGAAGCGCGTCTGGGGCAGCGGCCCTTCGCTCGCGTCCACGAGCAGGAGCACGCCATCCACCATATTGAGCCCGCGCTCCACCTCGCCGCTGAAGTCCGCGTGGCCCGGGGTGTCAACGATGTTGATTTTGACCCCTTTATAGGTCACCGCGGTGTTCTTGGCAAGGATGGTGATGCCGCGTTCACGCTCAAGGTCCATGGAGTCCATGACCCGGTCGCGCACCTCCTGGTTTTCGCGGAAGGTGCCGCTCTGCTTGAGCATAAAGTCCACAAGCGTGGTCTTACCGTGGTCCACGTGCGCGATGATGGCGATGTTTCGGAAGTTTTCTTTTCTCATGGGAGCCTTGAAATATAACTTAACGCAGAAGGGATTATCAAAGGGAGAATGGTTCGAAAAGCTAAACTTCCGGGGCCTCTGAGTTGAATGAATTATTTTTTTATTTCTCAAACGGAGACCTCTCATGTCAATACGTCCCAAAATCGCTGTTGTCGGACTTCGTTTCGGCAACGTCATCGCCAAAGAACTGTCCGAAGCGCCCGCATCCGACATTTTTGAACTCGCCGCGGTCTGCGACATGAACCGCACGCAGGCCGATATAATCGCCGCGCGCCACCCGGGCGTTCCGGTTTACTATACCCTGGACGACGTCCTGGCCCGGCCCGAAATCCGCGCCGTGGCGCTCATGACCCCACCCGTGGGCCGCGCGGAACTGGTGCGCAAAATCATCCGCTCCGGCCGCGCGGTCATGACCACCAAGCCCTTTGAGCGCGACACCAAAGCCGCGGCCGCAGTGCTCGAAGAAGCGCGCGCGCTTAAAATACCGGTGCACCTGAATTCCCCTTCCATGGCGCCTTCGCCCATGGTGGAACAAGTCCGGCGCTGGCGCGAGGAATATAACCTGGGCCAACCCATCGGCCTGCGTGCGGACCTGTGGGCGCACAAACCGGCCAAACCCGATGGCTCGTGGTACGACGACCCGGTGCGTTGCCCCGTGGCGCCCATCTACCGCATCGGCATCTACTGCATCAACGACATCATCCAGCTCTTCGGTCAGGCGCAGACCGTCAACGTGCTCTCGAGCCGCCTTTTGACGGAACGCCCCACGCCCGACAACGGCCAGCTCAGCATCCTGTTCAAGAACGGAGCCCTCGGCAACCTCTTTGTCTCCTTCTGCATCCAGGATGGTATGGACCATAATTCCATGTTCACGTTTAACTTTGAAAAAGGCACCCTTTATTCCAATGCGGCCCTGCTCGGCACCGGCCAAAAGAATCAGCCAACGATGCGACTCATCATGGATTCGGGAAAACGGTTGGAGCCGGTTATCAAGGAAGCAGCGATCCTGACCGGCAGCACAAGTTACGCGTGGCAGATTTTTCGTACAGCAATGGAAGCGCATACGCCCAACCCGCTGGAATACGATCGCCGCATCCTGCAGGGCCTGGCTGTCATCGAAGCCATGGCCGCCGCGGAAAAGAGCGGCCGCCAGGAGCCGGTGGAGGCCTTCTAAGAATTTTGGAATTTGTGATATAACCCTTTCAACCCCGCAACACAGATTCGCTATGCCGTGCCTTCGAATACCGGTAAAACAGTTTATCCATCACAATTTTCCGATAAATCGGATAAATCCTCATGTAAACTGAAGATTTTTTCTAAAGGGACCCTTCACTTAAGTCGATACATAAATAGGGTTAAAAGGATTTAACGGCAATAAAGCACAAGGATGTGCGAAGATGCGTATCAATCATAATATTTCGTCCATGATCACCCAGGGCGCGCAGTTCCGCGTCCAGCGTGACCTGGACAAGTCCCTCGAACGCCTTTCCACCGGCCTCCGTATCAATCGTGCCTCGGACGATGCGGCCGGCCTTTCCGTTTCCGAACAGATGCGCACCCAGGTCACCGGGCTTGCCATGGCCCGGAGGAATGCGAGCGACGGCATCTCCC
The DNA here is from genome assembly GCA_043802925.1 of Fibrobacterota bacterium. Taxonomy (GTDB): domain Bacteria; phylum Fibrobacterota; class OXYB2-FULL-49-7; order OXYB2-FULL-49-7; family JAEUSG01; genus JAZDKP01. The sequence goes on from JAZDKP010000056.1 coordinate 26,839, forward strand.
TCCTGAACGTGGCCGAAGGTTGCTGCAACGAAATTGAAGCCATGCTCCAGCGTATGCGCGAACTCGCGGTCCAGTCCTCCAACGACACCCTCTCCACCACTGAGCGCACCTACACCAACCAGGAATACCAGGCGCTCATGAGCGAAATTGACCGCATCACCGCTGTGACGGTGGAATCCATGCTCGACGGCCGTATTGGCAGTTTTGGTGCCAGCGCCTCCGGGGCCAGCATCCTTCACATCGGGCCCAATGCCACGACAGCGGACCGCATCACTATCGAGGTGGCCTCCACTTCCACGGGTGCCATTACGATTTCCGGATCAAGCATTTCGACGCGGGCCGTTGCGGTCAACGCCATTCTCTCGACAGATACGGCCATTGAATCCATCAACCGAATCCGCAGTGACCTCGGCGCCTATGTCAACCGGCTTGAGCACGCCATCAACAATCTCGACAATCAGGGACACAACACCCAATCCGCGGAGTCGGTCATCCGCGACACGGACTTTGCGGCCCAGAGTACGGCCTTCTCGCGCAGCCAGATTCTTATGGAATCCTCCACCGCCATGCTGGCGCAAGCCAACACGGCCCCGCAGGACATCCTGCAGCTGCTGAAGTTCTAGTTTTTATTCGGTGAAGTCGATGAGGCCCAGGTCCACTTCGTGAACCCAGCCGCTGATGCCGTTTTCCAGGCTTGCAAAATACCAGCTGCCCACCTTGCGGCCCAGATGGAACCGGGCGCCTTCGTGCACGGTGAAAAGCGTCTGTGCGCCGTCCGGTTCGTTCATGGCGCTCACCTGCGGCGAAAGAACGATCGCCTCCCTTTGCGTGCTGTCCTGCCAGCATTTGACGCCAAAGGAAAAGCCGGTGAGCAGGAGCAATACGAAAAGCGCGGCCGCAACGGCCTTGAACGGCCCGCGAAAACGCGGCAGAACAAAAAGGCCGATGAAAACAGCCGACAGCAGGTAGAGCAGGACGAGGACCAGGACCGTCTGCGTCGACAGGCTTAACAGATTGTGGAAAAAAAGAAAAATGCGCGTGAGAAAACCCTCTTCGCGCGGCACGATTTTATCGACCGTGGCGCTCCGGGCAAAGAGCAGGTTTGCCATGATGTCCTTGTCCGACGGATCGAGCCGGTGCGCTTTTTCATAACATAAAATTGCCCTGCCAATTTCCTTTTGTCTGAAACAGGCATTCCCGAGGTTATAATAAACACGCGGATCGTGCAGGCCCGAGGAGAGTATCTTTTCGTACGTCGCGGCCGCGGAGTCAAAGGTCCCTTTTTCATATTGCCGGTTTGCCTTGTCCAGAAGTTCCTGCGACAGGCTTGTGGCCTTTACGGAAATGAAACCGAGAAGGGCGAGAAGGAGGAAAAGGCGTATCATCGAAGCTCCTTTTCCAGCCGGCTGATGAGGCCTTCCGCGCGTTGGTACTTGGCGCGGCGATCGCTTTCATCACCGGTGATGTTGCCGAAACGGTAGAGGTCGCATTCATCGAGGAAACCCGTTAGCGCCAGGATTGTGTCCGCGGATACGCCGCGTTTTTCAAGCGCGTGGGCCAGCTCCGCGTTCGTGACACCCGCGGCCGGGATGTTCAACTTGTCCGCCGCGTATCCCGAAAGGCCGCGCACCAGTGTGGCGTAGAACTCGCCGCCCGCGGAACTCGCAATCTGCGCCGCGGCCTGGGCCAGCCGTTTGCCCGCGATTTTGCGGGCCTTTTTTAGCCGCGCGTACTCCACGTCCGTGCGCAACCGCTCGTTCTGTCGGCGAACAACAAGAAAGACCGCGCTGCTGAAAAACGGCAGAAAGACAAGCAGGAGAAAAAGGCCGCTGCGGTAGAAGCGTTGGGAGCCGTCGCGGAGGTCGTTTCCTTCGGTCTTGATATAGCGGATGTCACGGCCCACCATCCGGATCTCCTCCTTGGAAAGGTAACGCGCGGCGGACGCGGCCTGCACCTTGCCTTTCTGGACGTCGAGTTCTATTTTCGCCTGCGCGCTGTCGTACGCGCCGCGGGCCGGGTTGAAATAGTAGAGCGTAATCGGGCCAAAGAGCTGCTTGCCCTCGGCCTGCGGAATGACAACGTACCGGAAGGTCTTGGTGATGACAACTTGCGCGCTTTTGATGGCCACGTCGGACTGGATTTCCGGGTCAAAAATTTCAAAATTTCCGGCATTCGCCACCGAAGGCGGGTTGACGCTTTTTTCGTTGCCGCGACCGCTGATGATCACCTTGACGTTCAAGGCTTCGCCCGCCTTGGGCGTCCGGTTATCGACCGTGGCAAGGAGCGTGAATTCACCCACGGCCCCGGAAAAGCCCGCGGGCTTTCCGGTTTCGGGCAGGGACCGAACCGAAAGCGTGACCGGCCGTGAGTACTTAGTCCGCTCTTTGGTGGTGACGTTCGCGCCAAAAAAATTATCAAAGAAGGGATCCCCGAAGAAGGGATCCCGTTGGCGCCGTTGGCCGCGCTGCTGCTGGATGACGGAATACTGAAGGGGAAGCGAAGGGATTTTGACCTCCCCCGCGAGGATGGGGAAAATGATAAAGTCAAGGCGATAAACCTCGTAGGCCGTGCCATTGAGGTTCTCCATTTTTCCCTGCACTTTGTCCGTGGTGGGCTTGATCCAGAAATACTTGGAGAATTCCTTTTCAATTTCAGGCCGCCTTATCTGCTGGACCGGTGCATCCGCCCGCTTGCGAAGCACCACGGTCAGCAGCGACTGCTCGTTCAGGACCAGGGACGTCTTTTTAAAGTTGATGGCAATATCGACTTCACCGCCGCCGCCGTCCGCGCCGGTTTCGTCCTTCACGACCTTGATGGGCGTGGGCGCGACCACGCGCTGAAAATCCTTGAACTGGAACTTAAAGCCCGGGAGTTTGAGGTCCCCGGTCCTGGCGGGCTTGAAGGTGAACTGAAAAGTGTGCGCAATGACCATGCTCCGCGCCATCCGGCCGTTGACGATGGAGATATTCTGGGAGCTGCTCTGAAAGCGGTTTTTGTTGAGCAGGGTGAAATCCGTGGAGGGTTCGAATTCAGGAAAAGGCGGCTCCTCCTTCAGGTTTTCGCCCGTTACCTGGACGGTCACGGTAATATCTTCGTCGGGCGCCATTTCGCGCTTATCGACCTGGGCTTCAAACTCGATGGCGCAAAGCGACCCGGCGAATGCGAAGAGGATGCCCAGGGTCAGCAGGCGGGTGCAGGGGTTCATGGCAATGCGAAGGTCATTTGTACCAGCGAAAAATATAGGCGCTGATGGCCATGCCGATAAGACCGATGATGTTGAAGGTGAACTGGAGCCCGAGTTTTATTTTGATGACATAGAGGTCGATGAGAAAGGCCTGATCGCCGAAGCCGAAGCTTGGGGAATAGGAACCGAGCAGGAAGCTCTTGGGCGTGCTGTCGGGCAGGAGGCCGCCCACGATTTGTCCGAGTACGGACCCGATGATGAGGCCGGTGAAGACCACGAAGACGAGGACACCGAGGGGCTTGTCGCGCATGGGCTTAATTTACAAAATTGGCAATGACGGAATCAAATATTCCCCGGCCGTCCGTGTTGCCGAGCAGGGCCTCGGAACAGCGCTCGGGGTGCGGCATCATGCCCAACACGTTGCCCTGGAAGCTCACGATGCCGGCGATGCTGTTGAGCGAACCGTTGGCGTTATGGGCATCGCGGACCGCGCCCGCGGGTGACGCGTAGCGGAAAGCCACACAGCCCTCCTGTTCGATGCGGGCGAGCATGTCGGGATCCGCAAAAAAACGGCCCTCGCCGTGGGCCACGGGCACACGGATGACGTCCGGCCGGACCGCGGTGGTAAAACGGGTCTTTTTGTTTTCGACCTTGAGGTGCACGTCACGGCAGAGGAACTGGAGGCTCGTGTTGCGCAAAAGCGCACCCGGGAGCAGGCCCGCTTCGGTGAGAATCTGGAATCCGTTACAGATGCCGATGACCGGGCCGCCCTTTTTCGCGAATGCGACGACTTCTTCCATAATGGGCGCAAAGCGGGCAATGGCGCCGCACCGCAGATAGTCGCCGTAGGAAAAACCGCCGGGCAGGATGATACAGTCGCATTCTTTAAGATTGCGGTCCTTGTACCAGAGGAATTCCGCCTCCTGCTGAAGCACATCGCGGGCAACGGTAAAGCAATCGTGGTCGCAGTTGGAGCCGGGGAAGGTGACGATGCCGAACTTCATTTCACTTCGTCCAGGTCAAAATGGTACTTTTCAATGACCGGGTTGCTGAGGAGTTTTCCGCACATGTCGTGGATCTGCTTTTCGACCTTTGCGCGGTCGGTGCTGTCAACGTCCAGCTCCACGTACTTGCCCATGCGCACGTTCTGCACGCCCGTATACCCGAGGGACTCCAGTGCATGCTGGACCGTGGCGCCTTGCGGGTCCATGACGCTCTTTTTGAGGGTGACGTTGATTTTAGCTCGAAACATGGGGGTCCTCCTGGATGGATTCCTTAAATCAGACGGACGGAACACCGTTGGCATCGTCATTATCAGGGCCCGTACCAAAGACCGCGCGCACCAGACCGAATAAAATATAAAACGAGGAAAGCACGTAAAAACCGAGACCCGGGTGCCAGAAAGTCAACCCGAGAATCAGCAGCAGGACGGTGGTTCGGATCGGGTGTTTTTTAATGTCATTGAACAGGAACATATAGGTCACATCGTACTTGACCTGCGAGACCATGAGCACGGACACGAGCAGCACAGAACCGATCATCATCCGGGTCTTGATTTCTTCGGGAAGGCCGGTCAGCCCGAACTTCGGGACAAGAAAACAGTCCCATCCCTCAAAAAAGAGGATCAGCGAAACCAGTGCGCACGCAGCCACGGGAATGGGAAGGCCGGTGAACCCGCTTTTAGCTTTTGTCGTGGCGGAGCAGTTGAAGCGTGCGAGACGGACAGCGCCGCAAAGAAGGAAAAAGATCGGAATAAGATAGAAAATGCGGTTGTCATCGATGAGATTGAAAAAGATCTGCCGGAAGATGACAATCGTGGCCGCCACACCAAAGGTGATGACGTCCGCGATAGAGTCGTACTGAATGCCGAATTCGGACGAAGAATGGGTCAGTCGCGCCACCTTGCCGTCCAAGCCGTCCACGATGGCCGCGAAAATGATAAGCCAGCAGGAAAACGTGTAGAACCCGCCATTCTGCGCCACGGGCTCCTCGAAAGTGAAAAAGATGGCAAACAGACCGGCGAGGATGCTGACGCTGGTCACCATGTTCGGAAGGACGATTTTATATTTCTGGAGATTCATGCGTTTTACTCCCGGACGACCGCGATGATGGAGCTTCCACCCGCAACCTTGTCACCGACGTTGACGCGGACCTCGGCCTCAAGCGGGAGAAAGAGGTCCGTGCGCGACCCGAACTTGATGAGGCCAAAGCGTTCGCCGCGCGCGTATTCGTTGCCCTCGCGGGCACGGCATACAATACGCCGGGCAATGAGCCCCGCTATCTGTTTGACGAGAATTTTATGCTTTCCACAGCGCAGGCCGACCTGCGACTGTTCGTTGTCGAGCGACGCCTTGTGGTCCCACGCGGCCAGGAACTTGCCTTTGTAGTATTTGAAATACTCGACCGTGCCGGCCGCGGGCACGCGATTGACATGTACGTTGAAGACGTTAAGGAAAATGGAGACGCGCCGGGCCTTGCCGGTGTAGGGATGCTCGTCCTCAACGATTTCAACGACTTTGCCATCGGCCGGGGAGACAAAAAGGCCGGGCTCCTGCGGAATTTTACGCTTTGGATCACGAAAGAAGTACATTGTAAAAGTTGCGAGCGTAATGGCGATCAGCAGATAGACGAACACCGCGGTGGAACCACTTTTAAGGAACCCGACGAGGAAAATGATTATGACAACCAGCAGACTCATGACGAGCCCAAGACCCTCTTTGGCCATTTTTCTCCCTTAAAAATCGTATAAAATATTGTAAATAGGGCCGCGGACATTCAAGATAATTCAAAAATTACCGGCCCTGATTTGTTATTTTACCGCCATGCTTCGCCCCCGCGCCATCCTTCATATTGATATGGACTGTTTTTTCGCGGCCATCGAAACACGCGACAACCCCGCGCTCATCGGAAGACCCGTCATCGTGGGCGCGCAACCAGGCACGCGCGGCGTTATTTCCGCCTGCAATTACGAAGCGCGCAAATTCGGCCTCCATTCCGCCATGCCCATCTCCCGCGCCTTCCGCCTCTGTCCCAAAGGCGTCTATCTTCCTGTGGACATGGCCCGGTACGAAGCCGTATCGGACCAGGTGATGGCCATCCTCGAGCATTTCACGGACCGCATCGAACCCATCAGCGTGGACGAAGCCTATCTGGACATCTCGGACCTTGGGAAGCTCTTCGGGGTCCCGGAACAGATTGCGCGTAAAATCAAGGTTTGCATCCGCGAAGCGCTGTCGCTCACCGCCTCCATCGGTGTGGCACCCTGTAAAACCGTGGCGAAAATAGCGGCCAACCTGAACAAGCCCGACGGACTGCTCATCGTGCTGCCCGAAGAAGTGCAGGCCCTGCTGGACCCGCTTCCGGTCTCGCGGCTCCCGGGCGTGGGCGCGGTCACGCACGAGGCGCTGAAAAAACTGGGCATCCGCACCGTGGCGGAACTCCGGAAATATCCCCCCGCGGTGCTGTCCAAAAAGTTCGGGGAAGGAGTCTGCGAATCGCTCCTGGCGCTGGCCCGGGGCCGCGACGACAGCGCGGTCGAAACCGTTCACGAGACGAAATCTATTTCGCGCGAACATACATTCCAGAAGGACACGCCCGACCGCGCTCTCCTGAAAAAATCGCTCCTCGCGCTCATGGACGACGTGGCGCGCCGCTGCCGCGCGCATGAACTGAAAGGCCGCACCGTGTTCCTCTCCTGGCGCGAACCGGACTTTGCGCGCCATTCGCGCCACCGCACGCTCGTGGGCCCCACAAACGAAAGCAACGCCCTTGTCCGGGCGATCCTCGGCCTGTTCGAGTCCTGCATACCGGAAAGGGCCCCTGTCCGGCTCATCGGCGCGGGGGTCATGAACTTCGGGGAGGCGGAGGAGGAATGCCAGCTGGACCTGTTCGCGAAGCCGAAGGCGAAACCGGACCGTCAGGCAAAACTGGACCGGGCGCGGGATGCGATCAACAAGAAGTTCGGGAAAGCGGCGTTAAAACGGGCGTGCTTGATGTAAATGCCTCCATATAATATATTTCCCCTGACCCTTGAACCTTAACAGGAGCCCTTTATGCGTACATTATCAATCCTTCTGGCGCTCGCGTTCGCTTTCCTGCTCGTTGCCTGTTCCAATATGGATTCAGGCCGGCGCGCCTTCAAAAACGGCAAGTATCGCAAGGCCATCCACCTGTTTGAAAAAGAGCTCACGCGCGACCTGAACAACAAGGACGCGCAGAACCTGATCATCCTCGCCCGCTCGGGACTGCTCGCCGACAGCGCGGCCGCAATCATGGCCACGGGACGTTTTGAAGACGGTCTGCTGCTGGTGGACGAAGCCATGGGCCTGGATCCCCAGAACAAGGACGCGGCCACGCTCCTGAACAATGGCGTGGTGGAGCTCACCGCCAAGATCCGGAAGGAATTGATTCCGGCGCGCAACTGGGACAAAATCATCACACTGACGAAAATCATCCTCAAATACAAGCCCGATGAACGGGGCATGCATGTCCATCATGCACAGGCGGTGTACGAACGCGAGCACCAGACGCTCAACACCGTCTCCATCATGGCCATCAAGAATGCGTTCCAGGTCGTGCCCGACGATCCCTTCCTCAAGGAGCGCAGGGTCGCCATTGACGCGGCCGGAAAAGCCTACGCCAAAGTATTCCAGGACTACGAAAACGCGCTCATCCGGAAGGACTTTGCAGCCTGGAAGCGGCTTGCACACCCGCGCTTCATCCGGTCCGCGGAGGACGACATCAAACGCATCAAGGAAAAAGGGGATGCGAGCATCGCAAACCTTCAAGCCTATTTCCTCGCCATCTGCACACAACCCGCGGACCTGGGCAGCCCCCAGGGAGCGGAAATCATCTGCATCGAAGTCAAGGCCCCGGACGACGCCTATGTGCACTTTGCCTACAAGAACAGCCCCAAAGTTTACAAGACCGAAGTGCTAAAGGTCGATGGCGCCTGGAAGGTCGATCGCGAAGAAGACAGCGAGCTTAAAAAGACGGAACGGTAGTCTCCTCAGCTCAATTTGATTTTGGCCTTCAGTTCATCGCTTTCACGCTGGAGCATGGAAAGCGTGGCCGGATCCGCGTTGGCGTTACGGGCCACGGCCAAGAGCGCATCGTTGATCGTGAGCGCTCGCGTAAATGTCTCCTTGAGAAAATCGCTGGCCTTGTTGAAGTCCGTGGCCACATCCAAAAGCTCGTCTCCTTGGCGCAGGTAGATACGCGCGTTGAAGTTGCCGTTTCGCACTTCCTCGGCGAACTTGGTGAGGCGGTAGATGGGACCGACGACCTTGTGCGAAATGAAAATAGTAAGGAAGCAGAGTTCCGCAAGCACGATCGCCAGGCCGATAAAGAGGATTTTATAGGTGGAGGCGAGCAAAACGCTGGAAAAGGGGGCGTTGTCGGACTGGTAGGTAATGAGCCGGTTCTTGATGTCGGCCACGGTCTTGGCGTTTCGCATGGACGCGTCCGCATACACCATGTTGTTGACCGCAATGATATTGCGGTTGATGTCCTTGTTGATTTCGCGCAGGGTGGCCTTAAGGAACAAGGACTGCGACTTGAACATGACCGCGCCGATAAAAACCACGAGGATGAGCATGGGGATGAGCATGGAGATCATGTAGCGCATCTGAAGACGCTTGTTGATGAAGAAATGCTTGCGTTTGAACTTTTCCATGGTAATCTCCCCGTTTATACGACGCAGATAAAATAACTATTTCACTTGTCCATGCGAAAGTCAGGCCTTTTTCTCGTTCCCTTTTTTCGCCTCGCCGTCCGGGTACTCGATGCGCGTGTGGAACATGGCGGTGAGCACGGGCAGGAAGCTCTGTTTGATGACCGCGAGGTCAATGAAGGTCAGCTCGCAGTCGTCGAGCTGGCTGTCCGCGATTTTCCCGTCAATGATGCTGTTCACCAGGCCCTTGAGCCGTGAGGTGGTGGGGTCCGTGAGCGAACGGCTCGCCGCCTCCACCGAGTCCGCGAGCATGATGAGTGCGGTCTCCCGCGAGGACGGCTTGGGGCCCGGATAGCAGAAGTCCTCGCGCAGCAGGTGCTTGTCCGGGTCCAATGCCCGCGCCTTCTCGTAAACGAAGGAAATCAGCGTGGTGCCGTGGTGCTCACGGATGGCGTCGAGAATGGCGGGCGGCAGGTT
>JAZDKP010000057.1:0-3847 GCA_043802925.1 Fibrobacterota bacterium
GCGGCTTTTTCCTTGGCTTACGCTCAAGTGCCGCTTCAAGCCCATCCTCCACAAAGCGTTTCTTGAGGTGTTCAATTGCCCGGCTGGTCACCCCAAGCGCTGTTGCAACATCGGCAACATTCCATGCCGGACCATCCGCACCGGCGTCACACAGCAACAACGCACGGGCATGGATAAATCTTCTGACGTGGGTCTTTCCGCGGCGTATCATTGCCTCGAGCTCTTTGCGCTCATCCTTGGTCAGTGTTACTCGATAGCTTGGCAACATGGCGACCTCCTTCACTGAGTTGTCGCCAGAATACCATACTTTTTATAAATACGAAAGATATAATGTTACATGGTACTAGTCTAATGTCTTTTGCCTGCTGTCTATGATCTACTGTCAGAATTGCAGCTTAACGGAATCGGTGCTTTACCGATACCCCCTACATTTTCTGCTCAGTGGTCCCAGACGTTTTCACCCGCCTGAAGCGTTCCCGCAAGGTAGTCCGAAATCAGTCGTTCCGGGGGTTCGGCGGGTACGCCCACTACCACCTGAATGCCCTGTTCAAAGAACAAACCCTGGGCACGCTGGCCCATGCCGCCGGCGATGATGAGTTGAGCGCCTCGCTCCGCGAGCCATGGCGGTAAAAGGCCCGGCTGATGCGGTGGAGCCTCCACGTCTTCGCGTTTGAGTATTTTTTCCGTCGCGGGGTTCCTCCCCCCGTGCTTCTTTCCGATGACTCAGGTAATCCTTGAACGCCGCTTTCAAGGTGTTAGCCGCGAGGAGGGCGCAATGCTCGGACTCCTCAGGCAGGCCGCAAAGCGCATTAAGGTGGTCTTGCTGCCGCAGACTGGCCGCGTCTTCAACGCGCTTGCCTGTGGCCAGGGATGTGGCCATGCTTCAACAGGCAAGGGAAGGCCCGCAACCATCCGTAATGAACGAGGCCCTTTCTACTTTTCCATTTCGCGCGGTCAACCAGAACTCCATAGTGTCGCCGCAAGGCCCGGTGATGCGCGCATGCCCGTTGAAACCGCTTAGAGGCCTATAATTGCGCGGGTTTCGCGCGTGGTCGCGCGCCGTCGAAGAAAAACTCTCAAGATCGGTGCATTCCATGTCCTGCTCATGCCTCCTATAAACCAATTTGATTCCATATTTGTCGAATATCCTCGGCGCAGGGGGCCTCGGTTTCCACCACCGCCCGCTCCTGCATCTGGGCAAGGGTCACGGCGCGGTCGTACCGGATGCGCCCGGCTATCCGCGCGCCCGCCCTGCGAGCCTTGTCCTCGATTCTTTCCGTCATTTCGGCATTGAGGTCCCATTTGTTCACGCACACCGCCGCCGGAATGGTGAAGTGCCGCGCCAAGGAGAAAACACGTTCCAGATCATGTTCGCCGGAAACGGTTGGTTTGGTTACTACAAAAACCAGGGAAGCGCCGGTTACCGAAGCGATCACCGGGCAGCCGATCCCCGGAGGACCATCCACAATGACCATCGGACGGTTCTCCTCCTCAGCAATGCGGCGGGCTTCCCGGCGGACCGTGGAAACCAGCTTGCCAGAGTTCTCGGCCGCAACGCCCAGTCGGGCATGCACCATCGGGCCGCAGCGGGTGTCCGACACCATCCACTCACCGCAAAGACACTCCGGAAAATCAATGGCTTTCTCCGGGCAAAACCGAACGCACACGCCGCACCCTTCGCAGGACACAGAGTCGATGGAGAAAAACGCCTCTCCCGTCGCCCCGCCGTTCATCTTAACCGCGCCGAACCGGCAATAGTCCAGACACACCCCGCAGCGCGTGCAGTCTTCCCCGCGGATCACCGCTTCGTGCCCGCTGCGAAACTCATGACGTTCTTTAACCTGTGGCGAAAGGACCAAGTGCAAATCCGCCGCGTCCACGTCACAGTCAGCAATGACGGGATGATCGGCCAGCACGGCGAACGCCGCCGCCACGCTGGTCTTGCCGGTCCCGCCCTTGCCGCTGCTGATCACCAGTTCCTTCGTCATTTTGTCCTCGTTGTCTCATAGAATACGGCGTTATCCTTGCGCACGGTCCTGATCACTCCTTGTCTGGCGAGCGCTTCCAGCCTTTTCGTCGTTTCGCCAGGATTCAAGCCAAGTCCGGAACAAACTCCGTGAACGGTGCAGGATCGCCCTACACACTCTTTCCGCTCGATGGTCTTGTTCGTGGTGCGCCCAAGCTGGCAGTACACGCAGTCATAGGGGCAAGTCTTGAACGGCACGAGATCGATTCCGAGGGATTGGCCCAAACGCCGCGATGGAACAGGCCCATAGACGTGTCGAAAGCCGCGCGCGCTCACGATTCGCCCTCGCACGGCGATTTGCCGCAGCGCTCCTCCCGGCCGCAGCAGGTCTTGCCCGACGATTCAAGCGAGCAGCCGTGTTGTCCGATCCGGGCTTGTCCCGCCCCTTTGAAGATGAAGCCGGTCCCGCCGCTGACCAGGCGCTGAACCTCGCCATTGCATTCGGGGCACTGCGCCAGCGGCGCTTCCGTGATGGCCTGTTGACGTTCGAACCGCAGACCGCACGACTTGCACTCATATTCATAAGTCGGCATCGCTCGCCTTTATTTTCTTCACCGCACATCGCGGCGTTCATTCTTTTGAGGTTTTTCAAGCCGCTTTAACTGTTCTGCGGTTAGCGGAGAACCATATCCCACATACTGGACCTTTGGGATGGCCGGATTGGAGATCGGCGTCCACGTTCCGTTTTTGAAATTCTGATATACGCAATCGTACTGAACTCCACTCACGACGGGAATAACACCTTTAATGTGTTGCTCCTTCCCTCCCTCAAGCCAGGAGAGATCAATGCTTCCCTTGAGGATTTGTTCGACCGTTTTTGTGGCGTGGCATTCTTCACATTTGGTCCCCTCTTTCTTCACTGAATGACTGAACTGGGGGGCAAATATGAGGAACGTTTTATTCTTTGGCGCGACGAACGATTGCATATTCGCCGAGGTCACCTTCCCATTGTAGTTCATCAGAAACTTCCAACCAGAGACGGGGAGAGAAACCCGTTTCTTTTCTTTGATCATGGTTTCAATATGACAACTATTGCAACTCACAACATGCCGAACATGGCAAGCTTTGCAGTCCAACCTATTTCCGTGGATTGTGTGTGAGGTGCTTTTTGGCAAGGATCCGTGGCACTGCTCACATTTCACATCCATTGCTCCTTGCTCTTTCATCGATTTGTACTCAACCCCATCGCCATGAATTTCGCGGGCAGTGTGACAATCCATACAACTCATCCCATTTGCAAAGTGGACATCAAGGGTATCTAATTCCTTATCGATTTTCATAATCATATGCGCCTCACGCGCGTGGCAGCTCAGGCATTTATCCTGTTTTTTCGCCGTCTCAGCGGAATACCTTGATTTTCCATTTACGTCTGTCTTATGGCAGGCATCGCAGGAGGAGACATGGCATTTACTGCATCCGGCTTCTGAGTATGGGATTTCCGTGATTGTTTCAAGACCTCCATTTGCTTTGTCGTACCAATATTCCATTCCTCTTGCTGTCGCGTGGAGACCGTATAGAAAAAAGCAATCCTTGTTCTTAATTTCCTGGGCGAAACCGAAAGTTACTATTCCCAACGCAACGACGCTTCCAAAAATTAGGCTGACGAGCAGTTTTTTCTTCATGGTTCCTCCTGTTATCCGTTTAATTTGAGTCAAAACTGGTTGCCCTAAAAGGCGACCAATCATTGCAAGGGTGGATGTCACGAAAAAACAACTGGTTACGCGCCATTTTCATATAAAACCTTTTCGACCTCACACAAAAATGACCTGCTTGAGGTAGCTCCCGAAATAGGACAACGTGCCATATCATCGGTTAGATTAT
>JAZDKP010000058.1:0-10894 GCA_043802925.1 Fibrobacterota bacterium
CGTATTTGAGTGTCCAGCCCTTGCGGTACCATGCTTCGCTGTTGTTGGGGTCGAGTTTTTCGATGACCTTGTTGTACTGCCTGATGGCGTCCTCGACCCAGTCCTTGTCTTCGTCACCCATGTGCTGCAGGGTGATGATCATGCCGTGTGCGATAAATGCGGCCGGGAGCTTGCCATTCAGGTCCTTGGCTTTTTCAATGTAATCCTCGGCCTTGTCGAATGCCTTTTCCTTAAGATCCGGGTCGGTTGCGGCCTTTCCATTCTGCGCCTCCACGAGTGCGAGGCCCGCGTAGCAGGGGGCGTATTTGCGGTCGAGTGAACGGGCCAGTTCGAATTCGTCGCCGGCTTTTTTGAAGTCGTTGTTGTTGTAGTATTTAATGCCCTGTTCGTAGTGGACCTCGGGGGTGTCCATTTGGCCGCCCGCCTTGCGCGTTTTGGCGCAGCCCGCGCAGAGGGCGAGGAACAGCAGGGGAATGAGGATGAGGGAAATGCGTTTCATGGTCCTTTTCCTTCCTAAAAAATTAATCGATGACGAGGATGACGCGGCACTCGTTGAGGAAGCTCATGCTCTTGGCCGCGCCCTGGATGGCGTCGGCGTCGCGGTTGGAGACAACGACGTCCGCCTTGTTGGCGCCGCTGGCCTTGACGGCCTTGATGACGAGGGGGTTGTCGCCCACGCGGTCGGCCAGCTTTTGGGCGCCCGAGACGCTCTTGGAGTAGCCGCACATGCCGTATTTGACCGCGAACTCGCGCGTGACAAAGGCGCTTCCGTAAATTTCCTTGTCCGCTTCGTTCAGGACGCGCGGCATGAGCGCGGGCTTGAGCTCCATGCCCTTGGCGTCGATGACCAGGCCGGTATAGGCACCGGGGCGGGGTGCGGCCGGGGACACCGAAGGCGCGCCTTTATCCGGAATCATGTTGGCCGAACCGCCGAAGATGGCCTGGCCGAAACCGTTGGAACCGTCCATGGGCACGGTCACTTCAATTTCGACCGTGCCGTCGCTCATATAATGGGGGTTGGCTTCGAACTGGAAGCCCTGCATGAAGCCGTTGACGCTGGTGCTGACCTGGTCGTTGGCGACCATGGCGTCCTTGATGGTTGTCTGCGAGTTGAGGCTGATGCCTTTGATGAGTTCAAGGGCGTCGCGGAGCGCGATTTGTTTGGCCGCGCGGATGGCGGCCGGACGGGCCGCGGCCTCGGGCATGTTGGGATTGGGCGCGCCGATGCCTTTGGCTTTGACGGTGCGGTTGACCCAGTCCACGGTTCCGCCGATTTGGGCGGACACGGCGACGGTAAGCAGGAAGAGAATGGTGAGGGCCAGGGAGACGATTGCTTTCATGATGGAACTCCTTGATTAATCAGTAAACTTACGCAAATAATAATATACCCAACATGGGTGTGTCAAAACAAACCTTACCCTGAAAAGATAAAAGAACAGGATAATAAAAGTATGTGATGCACGTCACACAACATCATGATTCCTGCGGGATGGAAAGCAGCTCATTTTTGGGTGCGCGCGCGGTCAGGATCTCGACTCCCTTGCGGGTGACGAATACGGTGTCCTCGATACGCACCCCGCCGAAACCCGGCAGGTACCCCGCAGGTTCGACCGTGACCGCGAAATTATCGGGCAGGCGAAAACCCTCCTTGCTGAGACTTTTACCATCGTGGCTGTAAAAGCCGATGCTGTGGCCCAGGCCGTGGCCCATTTTTCCGGGTGCTTTGGCGAGCCGGAAGAATTCCGTGACCGCGGACTCGGCCTCGAGGTGGATGGCGCGCGCGGGTTCGTCCACGCGGAGGCGGGCGAGGGCCCGTTCCTGAATGTCGAGCACGGCGTGATACAGATTCGATTGTTCGGGGGAGGGCTTTCCGCACACATAGACGCGGGTGATATCCGAGCACATTTTCCCGAAGGTGGCGCCAAAGTCGCAGAGGACCAGGTCCCCTTTTAAGAGCTTTTTACCACCCGGCACTGCGTGCGGTATTGCGCTGTTTTTTCCAAAGGCCACGATGGTGTCAAAGGCGGGCCGCTCGGAGCCCAGGCGCGCCATAGTAAAGTCGATGCGCGCGGCCAGTTCGCGCTCGGTCATGCCGGTACGGGCCATGCCCGGGATGCGGCGCGCGGTCTCGGCCGCGATACGGCAGGACTTGCGCAGGTTTTCGAGCTCCTGCGCGGACTTGCAGGCGCGCGCGTCCTCCAGTTCCTGGGCGATGTTCACCAGATGAAAGCGTTTGTCCTTGAGCCGCCCCGCTTCGGCGAGGGTGAGCCCGCCTGCGTTGACCCCCACCTGCTGGTGGCCGCGCAGGGCGCGGGCCAACGTGTCTTCGCCGGGGCGGACAATGGAGTAGGGGAGGCCGGCCAGGCGGGCCTCTTCCTCCTCCAGTTCGGGAATGAAAAGGTGGGCGTTGCCTTCTTTGCCGACGAGAATGGAAGCGTAGAGGAAGCTGCCGCGGTCGATACCGGTGAGGAAAAAGAAGGAACGGTCCGCGCCCGCGTCCTCCTTGTGCGTCACATAAATGACGTCCAGACCGCTCTTTTTTTCACGAACCAGCCGTTCTCGCGCTGTGGCGAAAAGTTCGCGGTTGCGTTTTTTTACGGTGGAATCCATGATGTATTAATATAGATTTTTTCCTGGTGCAGACGGAAGGTCAGGCGAAACGACAACGCGGACGGCGACGGGTGCCTTTTTGAGTGTCTGCGTCCACTACAAAGATCCTTTGGGAAGGCGAAAAAAACTCTTGCACACATAACTTGCACACATAATATGTGTACACGTATTTTTTGCCAAGGAGGAATACCTTCATGAAAAACGTTACATTGGCATTAGATGATGATCTTCTTAAGGAAGGCCGGAAATATGCCCGCCAAAACCACACGACCTTGAACGGTCTCATCCGTAAAATGCTGAGCGAATCGGTTACGGGCCGTCAAGAAGGTTGGCTTGCCGAGTGCTTTAACACTTTGGACGCGATCAAGCCGAATTCGCAGGGTAAAAAATGGAAGCGTGGAGACTTGTATCGTGTCTAAAGTCTTTGTGGACACCCATGTCCTGGTCTATGCTTTTGACCAGGCTGATTCAATAAAAATGAAAACCGCACGCCAGTGTCTTTATACGCTTGAAAAAAACGGCAACGGGGTGATATCAACGCAGGTGTTGCAGGAATTTTATGTGGCCTTGGTCCAGAAATTGAAAGTGGACCCATTGAGTACCAAGGCGGTTTTGCACTCTTTCCGGCATTTTGAAACGATACAAATCACATCGGACCTCATCGAAGAAGCTGTGGATTGCAGTGTGCTGAAAAAATATTCCTTCTGGGATTCGCTCATCGTCGTCTGTGCCGAACAGGCCCGTTGCCAAACCCTTTGGACCGAAGATTTCCAACATGGTCAGGTCGTGCGCGGCGTCAAAATCGTCAATCCATTTATTTAAAAAAAATCCCCCCAAAACCGCATTTTCACCCAGACACGGGTCCCATACTCCCGCCCCGGTAACCCATGGTATCGCCATTTACCATCCTGTTCAACAGAGGGCTAACTTTTTTTGAATCTTAAATGAGCAGGAAAACATGAAGTTTCATCGTATAATTTCGTTGAATCGCCCCTGGTCAATATTTAATTTACCCTTGCACCATGAATGAAGCTGACACCTGCCGAAAATACATCGTCCCGAAACTGCAAGCCGCAGGGTGGGATACGGACCCCCATTTTATCGCCGAACAGCGCACCGTAACCGACGGTCGCATTATTCCCATCGGCAACAGTTTTAAGCGCAAAGCTCCTCGGCGCATCGATTATCTACTCAATTACATCCGGAACCAACCCCTGGCCGTGGTCGAGGCCAAGGCAAGCTTTAAGACCGCGCTCGATGGGATGCAGCAGGCAAAGGATTATGCCGAAATGCTCGGGTTGAAGTTCGCCTACGCCTCCAACGGCCACGAAATTGTGGAGTTTGATTATTTCACCGGCAAGGAAACGCGCGTTGATGCTGTCCCGGCCCCGGATGAACTGTGGCTGCGCTACCTGTCCGGCCAAAAAATTAAAAACACACGCGTCGCTGAGCAGCTTCTAACGCCGTACAACCATCAGGTAGGCAAAGGGGAGCGGTATTACCAGCAGGTGGCCATCAATCGTGTTGTGGAGGCCATTCTAACGGGGAAAAGGCGCATCCTGATAAACATGGCTACGGGTACGGGCAAAACCGCTGTGGCGTTTCAAATTTGCTGGCGATTGTGGACGGCCAAGTGGAACCGTGAGTCGGCGGGGTACCGGAAACCCAAAATCCTTTACCTTGCGGACCGTAATATTTTGGTGGACCAGCCCAAAGACGGTATTTTCGCAGCATTCGGCGATGCCCGGTACAAGCTCGAATCGGGTAAAGTTGTTAAAAGCCGGGAAATGTATTTCGCCATATATCAGGCGCTGGCCGAGGATGAACGCCGCAATGGCCTGTTCAATGAATTCCCCAAAGACTTTTTTGACCTTATCATTGTCGATGAGTGCCACCGGGGCAGCGCACGCGAGGAAAGCGCGTGGCGGACTATTCTGGAATATTTTGAGCCCGCCTATCAGTTGGGCATGACAGCCACACCGCTGCGCGACGAGAGCCGGGATACCTACCGCTATTTCGGAAATCCCATTTACGAATACACGCTTCGGCAGGGGATCGAGGACGGCTTCCTGGCACCCTACCGTGTCCACCGGGTGATAACCGAGTGGGATGCCGCAGGCTGGCGGCCCAGCAAGGATGATATGGACCGTTACGGCAGGCCCATCCCGGACGATGAGTATCAGACAAAGGATTTTGAGCGGGTGGTGGCCTTGCGAGCCAGGACGGAAGCCATTGCCCGGCACCTGACCGATTTTCTGAAAAAGAACGACCGCTATGCCAAAACAATTGTCTTCTGCGTGGACCAGGAGCACGCCAATGAGATGCGGTCTGCTTTAACTACGCTGAACAGCGACATCGCTGCCAAATATCCGGATTATGTCTGCCGGGTCACATCGGATGAGGGCGACATTGGCCGGGGCCATTTGAGCCGTTTCCAGGACGTGGAGACTGTCAGCCCGACCATTCTGACAACCTCGCAGTTGCTGACCACGGGCGTTGATGCCCCCACAACGCGCAACGTGGTGCTGGCCCGTGTGGTGGGCTCCATGAGTGAGTTCAAGCAGATTATCGGGCGTGGAACGCGCGTCCGTGACGATTACGGCAAGCTGTGGTTCAATATCATCGATTACACCGGTTCTGCGACCCGCATGTTTGCAGACCCCACCTTTGACGGTGACCCGGTCCGCCTAACGGAGGAAGAACTGAAAGAGAACGGTGAGGTCAAGGTTATAACCGAAGCCAAGGATGACGAAACTGAGGAGCCTACGGAAACCCAGCCGGAAATTGTTGAACCAAAGGGCGAGGAGCGGCGGAAATTTTATTTCGATGGCGGCCAGGTCGAAGTATCAGCCCACCTTGTTTACGAACTGGATCCGAATGGCCGTCAGCTTCGTGTGGTCCGGTATACGGATTATGCCGCAGCCGCCGTTCGCAGCCTGTGCCCCACGGCGCCCGAGCTGCGGGCCATGTGGGCGGATGCCGTAAAGCGGAATGAAATCATCCAGCGCCTCGATGAACGTGGCATCAGCTTTTCGGCACTGGCCGAGGCCGCCCATCACCCGGAAGCCGACCCCTTTGACCTGCTCTGCCATCTTGCATTCAACGCTCCGCTGCGCACCCGCCGGGAACGCGCTCAGCAACTGAAACAGTCACGGCCCGATTTCTTTTCTCAGTACGCCCCCGAAGCCCGTCAGATTCTGGATGAGTTACTGGAAAAATACGCCGAATATGGTGACGCGCAGTTTGTCATTCCCGATGTCTTAAAAGTCCCGCCGCTCTCCGCCCACGGGCAGATTAGTGACATTATACGCATCTTTGGCGGGGCTGACCAGCTTCGCATTGCAGTAAACGAACTCCAGAGGTATTTGTATGCCGCCTAAAAAAGAGAAGACAGCAGCAGCGCCACTCACCACCGCTCAATCCCTGGGTTCCCTTCTAAAATCCGCCCGTGACATGATGCGCAAGGACAAGGGACTTAACGGCGACCTCGACCGCCTGCCCCTGCTCACGTGGATTATGTTCCTGAAATTCCTCGATGACCTTGAGCTTCAGCGGGAGCAGGAGGCCAAGCTTGCAGGCACGAAATTCAAGCCCGCCATTGAAAAACCTTACCGCTGGCGCGACTGGGCCGCAAACCCGCAAGGTATTACCGGCGACGAGTTGCTGGCATTCATTAACAACGAAGAGTGCGTCCGGCCGGACGGCAAAAAGGGGTCGGGCCTTTTTTATTACCTCCGTGGACTCACCAGTTCCAACGGCGATGACAAGCGGGATGTGATTTCCACTGTATTCAAGGGCGTGGACAACCGCATGAAAAGCGGGTATCTGCTCCGTGACGTGATTAATAAAATCGCCAGCATCCATTTCACCTCCAGCGAGGAACTGCACACCCTCGGCACGCTGTACGAATCCCTGCTCCGTGAAATGCGCGATGCAGCGGGTGACAGCGGCGAGTTTTACACGCCCCGTGCCGTTGTCCGGTTCATGGTGGAAGTATCAGACCCACGGCTGGGCGAGACCGTGCTGGACCCGGCTTGCGGCACGGGCGGCTTCCTTGTGGAATCGTATAATTACCTGAGCAAGCAGGTAAAAACCGTGGGCGACCGGAAGACACTTCAGGATAAATCGCTCCAAGGGTGCGAGGCCAAACCGCTGCCCTACCTGCTATCGCAAATGAACCTGCTGTTACATGGGCTCGATGCGCCCCAGATTGACCCCGGCAACGCGCTCCGCAACAAGCTCACGGAAATCGGCGAGAAGGAACGGGTGGATGTCATTCTGACCAATCCGCCCTTTGGTGGGGAGGAGGAGAAGGGCATTCAGGGCAACTTCCCGGAAGACCGGCAAGCCTCGGAGACGGCCCTGCTGTTCCTCCAGCTTATAATGCGCAAGCTCCACCGCCAGCCTACGGTCAAGGACACGTTCGCTCGTGCAGCGGTCGTTGTGCCCAACGGCACACTGTTCGGCGATGGCGTATGCGCCCGCATCAAGGAAGAACTGCTCAAGGACTTCAACCTGCACACCATCGTCCGCCTCCCCAACGGCGTGTTTGCGCCTTACACCGGCATCCCGACGAACATCCTGTTTTTTGACCGGGGCGGGACAACAAAAGACGTATGGTATTACGAACAGCCGCTGCCCGAAGGACGGAAGAACTACACCAAGACGCAGCCGCTCCAGTTTGACGAGTTCGCGCCCTGTATGGCGTGGTGGAATAAGCGGAAAGAAAACGACCAGGCGTGGAAGGTTCCGGCCAAGGAGCTGCTGGAAAAGGGCTGCAACCTGGACCGGAAGAACCCACGGGCCAAGGAGGACATCACGCACCTGCCGCCGGAGCAGTTGGTGAAGAGCATTATGGAGAAGGAAAAGCGGATAATGGAAATTGTGGGGAAAATACAGGGCCTGCTGGTGGAGCAAAAATGAAGAAGGTTGTTTCATTGCCCGCAAGACGGGAGACATACGATACCATGCTGTCCGGCATGGTGGAGCTTTTGAACAAAGCCCGGCAAGCCACAAAAAAGACCGTCAACGTATTCATGACCGCCACTTATTGGGAGGTCGGGCACCGTCTGGTTGAATTTGAACAGCATGGCAAAGCACGGGCCGAATACGGCGATAAACTTTTAAATCGTTTAGGGGCGGATTTGACCGTAAAGTTCGGTCGTGGGTTTTCCCGTCGTAACCTTCAGACCATGCGGCAGTTTTACCTCTGTTACCCGCCAGCAAAGATTTGGCAGACACTGTCTGCCAAATCCGGAAAGAGCCATTTTTCGAGCGCGTCCTCCTCTGTGGAACCGATTCGGCAGACGGTGTCCGCCAAATCCGGTCACATCCTTCAATCGCTGGGCCTCGACGCCATTGCGCTCTGCTTTCCGCTGCCCTGGTCACATTATGCCCGGTTGATTTCGGCCCGTTCACCCGAGGCCCGTGCTTTTTACGAAGAGGAGGCATTCCGGGGAGGATGGTCGGAACGTACGCTGGACAGGCAGATGTCCACGCTCTTTTATGAGCGCATGGCGTTGTCCAAGGACAAGGCGAAAATGTTTTCAAAGCATTCCAAGGCCCATGCTGGCGAGGCAGCGTTGCCGATAGAAACCATGCGCGAACCCCTGATACTTGAATTCCTTGACCTGAAGGACGACTATTCCGAGAGCGACTTTGAAGAGGCGCTGGTCACGCACCTGCAAAAATTCCTGCTTGAACTCGGGGACGACTGGGCCTTTGTTGACCGGCAGCGGCGGCTGCGGCTTGATTCACAGTGGTATCGGGTGGACCTGCTGTTTTATCACCGGGTGTTGCGTTGCCTGGTCGTGATTGACCTCAAGTTGGGCAAATTCACCCATGCTGACGCCGGTCAGATGCACCTGTATCTCAATTACGCCCGTGAACACTGGACCCGTGCAGGGGAGAATCCACCGGTGGGGCTTATCCTGTGCTCGACGGCTGAAGCGGATGTGGTACGGTATGCGCTCGATGGCCTGCCAAACCGTATCATGGCGGCAGAGGCGCGACTTAAACTGCCGGATGAAAAGCGGTTGCTTCAGGAGTTGCGCGAAAGCCGACGTGAATGGGAGGTAAGGCGGGGGTTGCGGGTTCCTGGCAACAAAAGGCGCACCGGGAAATGAAAGCGCAAGCTGTCGAGATAAAAAGCACGAAGTGGCCGATGGTGCGACTTGATAAAATATTTCTCCGTACGTCAAATACGATTGTATTACAGGCAGAAACGGAATATCGTGAGATTACCGTGAAGTTGTGGGGTAAGGGCGTTATACTCCGTGGTATGACAACGGGTGCTTCTCTTGCTGGACAGCGTAGGTTTGTTGCCAAAGCAGGACAGTTTATTCTATCACGGATTGATGCAAGAAATGGTGCATTGGGTTTAGTTCCGCCATGCCTTGATGGCGCTGTTGTGTCAAACGACTTCCCGTTGTTTTCGATAAATGAAGATTTTGCTTTACCCTGTTATGTTGACTGGATGAGTAAAACCGTCTCATTTGTTGAGATGTGTCAACGGGCGAGTGAAGGTACGACAAACCGTGTCCGACTCCAGGAGGATGTGTTTCTTCAGCTTGAAATTCCCCTCCCGCCCCTCGACGAACAGCGTCGTATAGTAGCCCGTATCGAGGAACTGGCTGCCAAAATTAATGAGGCGAAGACACTACGGCAGCAGGCGGTGGAGGAGGCAAAGGCTATTTTAACCTCGTGTCTTCATCAGCGTTTTGTAATTGAAGAGAATGCCTGGCCAGTTGGGACAGTAGGAGATGCGGCTGAAATTATTGATCCTAACCCTTCTCATCGGATGCCACGTTATGCGGACGAAGGGATACCTTTTATTTCAACGGTAGATTTTCAAGGTACGGAGGATATTCGACGCCGAACAGCGAAACATGTTGACGAATCAACATATAAGGAGCAGGTGCAACGCTGTAGTTTTTGCGTTGGTGATGTTTTATATACACGCATCGGCAGTATTGGAACCGCCAGGATACTTAAAGAAATCTGGCCTTTTGCATTGTCGCATGTTCTCGTTGTAGTTAAGCCCAAATCAACCGTCTTGCCACGGTTTTTATTATGGTATCTTCGCAGTGATTCCATTGTGTCGCAGGCTTCGGATGCAACGCGCAGTGTTGGGGTTCCCGACTTGGGGATTAAACGAGTTCGGGATTTTCATATGCCATTACCCCCTATGCCAGAACAGGAGCAGATTGTTGGATATTTCGATGGTTTGCTTGAGCAGATAGAAAGCTTGAGCCAACAACAGTCCGAATCCGCCGCCGAACTCGACGCGCTACTGCCCGCCCTGCTGGACCGGGCATTTAAGGGGGCGTTGTAATGGACCTTAATCTGCTTTTTACCGGTGTTGTGGCAATTTCAACAGTTGTATACGCCACACTGACATGGCGCCTGGCTGCCGAAACAATAAGAATGCGAAAAAGTCAGACCGACCCACGGATAACTGTTTATTTACAAGCTAGCAAGCACTCAATAAATTTTATGGATGTAATTTTCGAAAATATTGGTTCTGGGCCAGCATTAGATGTCCAATTTAAGGTTCTTAAAGAATTTCCCTTGGAGCGTGACAGGGAGTTGTCAAAAATGGGTGTGGTAAAGAATGGAGTTAAGTTTTGGGCGCCACGCCAGAGAATAATGTCATTCTTTTTTAGTTTCCTTGGCAATTATGAGAAAGTTATCAATGAAGAGATTGTCATTCGGGTCATGTATAAAAATAGCCTAAAGGAGCAAATAGTCGAGGATATAACCATAAACATGGCCCAATTCGCTGGAATTCATCAGCTTGGGGATGAGCCGATTTACAAAATGGCGAGCGCCTTGGATAAAATAAAGGATTCTATCGACAAGATATCTACGGGGCGGAATAAATTACAGGTCGATGTTTTTGATGAGGATTATCGTATTGAAAGGCGTCGCGTAGAAGAAGAAGAGTATAATCGCTTCAAGACCGAGCAGGAAGCTAAGCAGGCCGCAGACTCAAAGAAACCGGAGAAATCGTAAATGGCCACCCAACGCTATTCCGTCACCCCGCATCCCATTGAAACGCTGCTGACCTGGGTTAAGTCCGGTGAAATCGCCATCCAGGAAATCCAGCGCCCGTTTGTTTGGGATATCACTATATCGAGTAGTAATTATTGAGCCGTTGCCGGTCTGCACGTTTGAAGAGTACGCACAGCGAGTTGAAAATAAAAACGTGGCAAAATGTGGCAAACAATTTAACCATAAACGCAAGATATCGGCTGAACCAGCCACGGTTCTTGCAATCATAGGA
>JAZDKP010000059.1:0-2694 GCA_043802925.1 Fibrobacterota bacterium
GACGGCCTCGCTCATTGAACTCACCTGAAATTGAAACATATTTTTCAACTATAACACTTTCCAGCTTTGTATCCATCACCATGCCAATAAAATAACTTATTCATGATTAATATGGCATGTTTATTTTGGCGCAACACCTAACCAATGTCAGCGCAAAAGTGTTGATCCTGTATGTTCGTGTCACTTTTATTCCTTTCATTATGGTTCCTCCATTGCTAAGCAATCAATCGCCGGGGTCCAGGGCTTCCTTCAATGCCTCCAGGTAATTTCCACTCGGATCACCCGCCGTGGGTACACCTGGCCCACGCTACCGGCAAATAACCGTTTTTCTTACCAGCTTATCGTTTCCCCAGGTCAGCTGGAACAGATACAGCCCTGCGGCAGGTTCATGGTCGCCCCTCCGCCAAATTACTTCATGCCTGCCGCGGCTATGAAACCCCGTTGCAAGGGTCTGGATGCGTTTTCCGTCAATGGAGTATATGTCTATTCGCGCCAGACCGTCCGCAGGCAGGAAATATTCGACACGACCGGATGAAACGAGCATGTCCGGGCGTTTGACAGGTTGTCTTTCGGCATGACGAAGGGCGGTTGAACCTTCGTTGAACCGCTCAAACAACACGTTGTCCACGTAAAAGTCGTCTCCGATACCGATGGTGGAACCGCTGCCGAATCTCACCCTGTCCATGGTTGGAAAGGCATTAAAAAAACCGGCCTGTCCCACCAATGTGTCATTTACAAAGACATCAGCGCCGGATGTCGCCCGTGCTTGGATGCGGATTTTATTCCAGGCATTGAAGGAAACGGTCCCGGCGTCCCCGAGCGGATTCCAGACGGAACCGTTGTACCATTTAATGCTGCCGTCCCCGAATACCGCCAGATGATAGACAATGTGCGCGTTGTCGTTTCCTCCGCTGTTGATGCTGATCATGTTGCCGTTGGGCGCTGCGGCGGGGTAGAACATCGCCTCGAATGTCTTTGAAGAGTCGGAGTCCGATTGCTTGATGATGCCGGAAAGGACGGAAGCAGAGGTGTCTCGAATCCGGAGTGAGTGTTGGCTTTGATAAGCGAGAGTGTTGACCACCATTGCGCTGAGCCCTGTCAAGGAATAGCCGGCCGGCACCAACCCGGAGGAATCATTCTCAAAAGTATTGAAAGAGGAAAAGGGCTCGTTGACGGAAACAAAGTTGCCCCAGACAACTTTGCCGACCCAGCCCGCGTCCATGGTGCGGTTTTCCCCGACAACCAGCAGTTTGTTCGGTGAGGCTTCGCAAACGCCCATGTATCCGCCTTCCTCGCCGGGCCAGACGGTCTGCGGCAAAGCAACCACCGTGTCCCAACTGTTACCGCAACCGTCTTTTGAGAAAAGCAGTAAATTGGAGGGGCGTCCAAAAACCAAAGCCAACACCCCGTTGGACATTAGACAGAGGGCAGGGGCCACGCTCCAAGTCTGCGATTCGAGGATGCCGGGTGCGGCAACGGCGTGCACTTTCTGCGGAACGCTCCAGGTCAGGCCGCTGTCTTTGGACCGGCATTGATAGAGAGACTCCCACGAGTTGACACGCATGACACAGAGTAGCGAACTGTCCGCGCACATCACGACATCGGGTTCGCAGAAACCCTCCGCGCCGGTGACGCCGTCATAAGCGATGGTTGAAACAACGCTCCAGTTTGCACCCCTGTCCATGGATTTAACCCACAGGCAGCGGTATTTGGCGTCACCAACGTATTTGCCATACATGGGACCCTGTAAGGAACCATCCGCCATGGACATCATTCCGCGGTAGAACATGACGGAAGACCAGCCTGTTCCAATAACCTTAATATCAGCCGGAAAAGTGACGGTCCCACTGTCCTGTGTCCAGGTCGTTCCGTTGTCCGGTGATTTCCAGAAGTGGCAACGGGCTTGCCTATTATCGAGGTAATAGGCGATGTAGCTCACTCCAATAAGCGAGTCGTCGGCCATATTCGTCAGGCTGGACAGATAAAAATCGCGTTTGCGGACCGGGATGGACCATGTTGCGCCGTTGTCATGGGATATACTCATGGCATCCGTGGGGTGCATGATGTAATCATCGGCGTGCTGATGGATGGAGCAGAAAAGGGTGTTGCCCGATTTGAACAGGAAAGGCATGTGGCTCGGGTAAGCTTCGGCTCGTCCGTCGTGGACCATAAATTGCCCGCCCACAGAGACGCGCAGGGAAGATGTGTCCTGTGCCACGGCGATGCTTGTCAAAAAAGCAGTGATAATGAAGGTCAAATTAGCAAGGCCGAATTTTCTTACAGTCATACGGGACACCTCTGTTAAAGCTTATTGAGATATCATATCACAAAATACCTGTTTGGATTCGATAAGCTTACGGGATTAAGTCTCATGAAGTCTCCCTCCGTATTTTAAACCGCATTTCCTTTCCCTAATTTCACATTTGCCGGGGAGGATTGTCAAGCATTCCGGTATGCCCCTCCGGCCTGGTATGTTTTCTTTAAGGTGTGACAAGTTTTGTCATGCTTCCCGGTTATCTTTCTACACATAGGAGCCCTGATTGTGTGATGCGTGCCCTGTGTGTGTATGAAGATGCCGTTTTCTCCGCAGCCTGATCCGCCTGCCGCCTTTGCCTCATAGGCCGGAAAGCGGGCCGTGCCTCCGGTTCTACCGTCCGCGCGGAATCCCGCGGCCTCGCCCTTCTTCAAGGTCGT
>JAZDKP010000060.1:0-22249 GCA_043802925.1 Fibrobacterota bacterium
GAAAAGAAAAAGGAAAACAACCATTTTTCTCATCGCGCGGTCCTGGATAAAATGGGCATCACCTCAACCGGATTTCTTTCCAATGTTTTATCCGGCAGAAACAACCTTACAGGCGCTCAAATAGCAAAATTATGCAAGGTCCTGAAGTTTTCCAACCAGGAAGCCTCCTACTTCGGGAACCTAGTACGGTTCAATCAGGCTAAGTCCTTGGAAGAAAAAAACGAGTACTTTTCCCGCCTCACCTCATTGCGCAAGGCCCCGATTACGCTGATTGATCAGAAGAAACTGTCATTTTTTGCAAAGTGGCATTATCCGGTCATCCGGGAATTAATTTATTATGTGCCGGTCAAGGATGATTTTACGCAACTCGCTTCGCTTGTGAATCCCCCTGTCAAGCCTTCCGATGCCGAGGAAGCGGTCCGAACACTCGAGCAGCTGGGTTTTATCAAGAAAAACGATAAGGGCTATTACGAACAGTCGGATGCGCTGATTTCAACCGGCGACGAACTGAAGTCGTTCCATGTGGCCAACTTTCAGCTTTCGACCATGGAAAGAGCCAAACGCGCGCTTGAGAAGGTTCCTCAAAATGAACGGGACATTTCGGTCCTGACATTCACGGTTTCAGAGGAATCCTTCCATCAGATGAAAACAGAAATCCAGCAGTTCCGTAAACGGCTGCTTCAAATTGCGGCCGCGGACCAAAAGGTGAACCAGGTCTATCAGTGTAACATCAATCTTTTTC
The DNA here is from genome assembly GCA_043802925.1 of Fibrobacterota bacterium. GTDB lineage: Bacteria > Fibrobacterota > OXYB2-FULL-49-7 > OXYB2-FULL-49-7 > JAEUSG01 > JAZDKP01. Next base: position 743 of record JAZDKP010000060.1, read on the forward strand.
CGGCTTCAGCCCCCGATACGGAGGATAAAAATGCGCCTTCAAATATATAATGCGTTTGCCCGGATCTTCCTGACAGGCCTTTGTATTCTATTATTGACTCAATGTGCCACTCAGCCAACCGGACCGGGAGATGTGGCCGGAAGCGGCAGCGAGGCAGGCAACACGAGCGGGCTGACCGGAAAAGCCTGTTATCCCGGCGGTGCAGCGGCCGTGGGTGCCAAGGTGATACTCCATGTCAAACAGACGCCTGCAGGTCTCGCCAAGCGCGCAGCGACTTCCAGCGCGACCACCGACAGCCTGGGTATGTTTTTTATCAAAAACGTGCCTGCTGGTGAATATTATATCGAGATTTCAGACACTCTCCGCAATGGCGTGCTGATTCGTTGCGTCATGCCACAAAATGACACTCTTATCAAACTCCCAGCCGATACCCTGAAACCCATCGGCGCCATCCGTGGAAAACTAATGCTCGCGGATTCCGCATCCTTATCGTTCGCCTGGTTTTACGCCGTGACGTGGGAAACCGGCACCCTGGCGTACGCCGATACCAGCGGCCATTTCATACTTAATAACATCCCGCAAGGCAGCTATACCCTGCGCATCAATTCTTACAGCCACGATTACGCTGTCATCGATTTTTTAAATGTTGTTGTGACGCCGGATGACACCACCGATTTGGGCAGCATCCCGCTCCGTAAAATCGATTCCACCACCTCGGGATCTGGCTATGTCCAGGACACGCTCGCAGTGCGTGCTATCTTAGACAGCAACGGGATTGCGCTGCCGGTCAAAGATGTCACCTGGGTGCTCAACGGCCGGGTGGTTTATCTCCAAATCAACGGCAACCTTACGGTCCTGCCGGATGCCATTGGCGACCTGACGCAGTTGCAGTACCTGGGGCTTTTCGGCACGAGCCTTTACAATCAGGCCCCTCTGCAGATTTCATCGGGTATCCGGAATCTGAAGGCGCTCAGCGTGCTTATTATCAACGGTGAGAAACTGGAGTCCTTTCCGCAAGAAATGGCCGGACTCCAGTCCCTGGAAACCGTGAACCTTTATAACAATGCCCTGAACGCCATTCCTTCCTGGATATTTGGCTTGAAAAACCTGAAAGTCCTCAATCTTTCGAGCAATAAGATTTCCAGCCTTGCCAATGAAATCAGCAACCTGAAGAGCCTTACAACGCTCGATCTCAGTGATAACACCCTTCCAAGTCTGCCTGCGGGAATTGACAGCCTCACCCTGCTTGAGAGTTTCCTCATTTCCTCTAACCAACTCACCGGCCTGCCTCAAGGCATGGAGAATCTTTCCAGTCTCACAGAATTTTCAATAAGTCATAACCAGATTTCAACGCTGCCGGAAGACATCATTTCGCTTTCCTGCGCCATTGATGTCGCATACAATGGGCTATGCAATATAAGTTTAAGCCTTGAAAATTGGCTGGATAATCACTATTGCTATTATTTGAACTGCGGTAGTTCAACATCTTTAATAAGCTGGAAAAATACCCAGACCTGCCCTTAAACCTTAAGCAAGGAGGATTTCCGATGAGCAATCCCGTCTTGTCAATTTCGCTTTCCATAAGAAGCTTCATGCTAATTAGCAGCTTGATGATTGTCGGTGTATACGGTTTTGAAAAAGAAATCTACTGCGGCTACACACAACTTATTACAGGAAACCAATCTCAAGGATTTAATGTTGGATTTGCCATGGAAAAGAACATTGCCAAATCAACAGGGATCGGATTTCGGCTGAACTATATGAATCTTTTCTCGAAAATAGATTATCTAAATTCCTATCAAATAGACGGCCTTTTTATAGGTTCAAAAAATATCGGTAACGCATTTATTAAATTAGGGGCCGGAATAGGTTATCACAGAATAAGCAATGAAATGGAGTGGCACGATGAAGAGAATCGATTTCTGGGAACTTACAGGCCCGGTTATGTGGAACCTGTTCTGAGTATTAATATTGGATATGGTTTTTTCGAAGAGAAAAGGAATTTCTTACCAAAACTATCTTTGGAATACAAGACTGGTACCCTGCCTAACATCTATAATGAAAACAAAACCATCCCAGACAAGAATAATTATAAATTTGACAAGTTAAGCTTAAACTTAGTTTGGGTCCTATAATCGGTAACTATTTGCTCTGGTACGACAGCGACTTCAATTAAACCTTTTGCAAGGAGGTGCGCTTAAATAAAATCTCAAAGCTGTATGCAAAAGAAAGGATGCGTACAGAAGAAAGGGAAAACAACAACTGTTCATATTTAATATTTAACTTGTTGGAGGTAAAATGAAACTCTTTTCGGTATTTCTCATTTTAATGCTTGCCGCGGCCTTATGGCCGGCAAATGATGATTACCTTAATCCGGCGAATTATCCCAATGCCACAGTTTGCGACACGAGTGGCTTAGGTCAATTTGTGGCATGCTACCGCGGCGATGCTCCTTATTTGGTAGGCCTGACTCCTCAGGATCCTTCTAATCCTGAGCGTCATCTTTCACCGATCATCGATGGAATGCTCGAAGATTCAATCTGGTATTATTCCGAAATTTTAGGCGTACAGAATTTCATGAATATGGATAATGCAAATTATTCCTATACCTGTCCAGATACTTCATACCATGGACCCGCTGACCTACAAGCCATTTGGCGCTTCATCTATAACGAAGAAGCACTCTTTATTGGTATTGAAATCCATGACGATACAACTGTTATTGACAGTATTGGCGGATGGTATATGCAAGACGGTGTTGGCTTTGGCATTGATCCTTCGGATTGGAATGATTATGGGAATGGGCTTTGGACATCAACACAGAATACCTTTCGTCGCTATTTGGCAACCGATAGCAGCATAATTACTTATCCCAACAATACCCAAAATGACTTTCTTTTTTTCCAGAAGCGTTTGAATGAGGAACCTTACTTTACGGGGCTTGTCCGTGGCATTAAACGGATGCATTACGATCGCGGAGATGAAGGACTTAACTTTACTAGAGGCGTCGATAGCTATGGCATCTCATTCGCTGCAAGACCCCAGGGAACCGACAGGTGGGGTCGTTCGATCTGGCATATTGAAATAAAAGTGCCCTTCCGCCCTTATCTTTTCGCAGAACTTGAAACAAACGGATTCTTTAATTCCAAAGGTTTACCCAAACCAGGTAACCGTTTCAAAATGTGCTTTCAAAATTATGATGTGGATGCAGCACAATTAGACACGAACAAAAACGTCACCATGTTTACCAGCGCTCGTGGTACAAACTTCCACGAAGAATCTGGTGCACATGACAGCTGGTTTGATACCAAGTATTATCCTTCCTTCATGTACACCAATACCACGGTGGTTGGCTTTCACCCGATTATTGGCAGTGGTTCCACAATCGTTGAGGAAACACAGGTAAGCCACGGCAATGTGGCGGGCGTTTCCGTGAGCCCCAATCCTTTTAATCCTTCCACTGTCATCACACTTTCGGGAAGCAAAAAGCCGGCGAACATCTCCATTTATTCCATTTCCGGCGCACGGGTGGCGAATTTTAAAAACGTCACAGCCAACAGCATCCGCTGGAACGCGGCCAGCCTTCCGAGTGGTGTGTATTTTGTAAAGGCGATCTTGAACAATAAAGTCCATACCGCCAAGATCCTGCTGCAGAAATAAGATTCCCTTTCTTTTGCAACGGCGGGCTCCATGGGGTAACAGCCATGGAGTCCGCTTTAATTTTGGGTGTCTATTTGAATTATCAAACTCACCGCAGATTTCGGAGAAACGATTCCGCACGGACCACCGAGATCCCGCCCTCTTTCCATTCCTGCCTCAAATTCCGCACTATCTGGCAAGCTGAGATGTTGTATTTGTGATTGAAATAGACCAGATTTTTATCAAGCACCGGATCGGATGATTTCGCCTCGATCATGAGCAATGGGGCGCCTTCCTGCGCAATGCAGAAATCTACTTCCTTCCCTTCCCGTGTCCGGATATACTGGAGGAACGCGGCTTTGCCGGTATAATCCATGGTTTCAAAAACGTGTTTCTGTAAGCTGATGGCAACAAAGTTCTCGAACTTGGCCCCTTCGTCTCCGACGACCAAGCCGTTATCATAAAAGTAGACTTTGGGTTCCTTAACGAGCGAACGGGCAATATTTTTCGAATAAGGCGTGACTCGGAAAACGATGAAAAGCGATTCAAGGATTTCGACATATTTTTTTACGGTCGTTGCGCTTATCTGGACGTCCTCGGCGATGGAGGTATAGGAAAGCGGCGAACCCACGCGGCGCCGCAGGAGTTCAAATACAAGCTGAATGGCTTTGAAGTCGTGAATTTTTTCAAAATCAAGAATATCGTTTCGAATCAGGCCATCCACATACTGCATGCGCCACCGGTCGGCGTCAACACCGTTTTCCGCCAGGTACGGCTCGGGAAATCCGCTGCATGTAATTAACCGATCCATGTCACCCGGAGAGGCATCCGGCAGCTCGGAAAGGGAAAACGGCAGCAACCGGTGAGAAAAAAAACGGCCGGCCATGGAATCGCCGGACTGCCGGAAAGTATCAAGGCGCGCGCTGCTTGTAACCAGTATGCGCATGCCGGAAGGCCGGGTGTCAAAGACGCCCTTCAAACGGTTCTTCCATTCCGGCATTTTATGAATCTCGTCAAGAATCAGCAGATCTGTGGTATCCAGCCAACGGGCGCTTTCGATGATCTTTCGATCTTCAAATCGATCATAATTAAGATAAACCGGATTGCGGAATTGCTTCGCGATATCCTTTGCAAGCCAGGTTTTTCCAACCTGACGGGGGCCCACGATAAAAACCATTTTTTTCTCGAGATCCGCCAGGATTTCTTTTTTTCGTCCTCTTTCCATATATGATAAAATATCACTGTAATTAGGAATTGTCAAGACTATTCTGAATTACAACTCGGAAATGTCAGATATTATGGCAAATATATTAAATTCATATAAACATCTAACCCGCCAGCGCCGCAGCCGTTGCCTTCACAACGAGTTCCGCCTCGCCCGGCAGCAGGGAAATCACATTCAGGGCGAAGTTCCCCTTGTAAAATGTGCCAATGACCGGAGGCTCCGCAGTGCGGAACCGTTTGGCCATTTCCTGCGCTGAAATTCCGGAAAGCGACAGCGTGACAGCGTACGAAGGCAGCGCCTTTTCCGGGAGCGAGCCCCCGCCCATGCTGCCAGGCACCGGTTCGACCTTTACCTGATACGCAGGGCACGTGGCGCGAATCGTGTCCGCGAGCGACCGGGCAGACGCTTCGAGCTCCTGCGGTGTATGGGAGAGCTGGGCGAAAAGCGGGATCTCGTCCTTGAGGCGGTCGGGACGGAGAAAGGGAATGAGCGCGGCCTCGAGCGCGACCAGCGGCAGCTTTCCCAGACGCAGGGCGCGCATCATGGGGTTCTTTTTCATGGCATCGATAAGGCGCTTTTTGCCGAGGAGAATGCCCGCCTGCGGCCCGCCGAGCAGCTTGTCGCCGCTCATGGAGACCAGGCCCGAACCCTGCTTGATGCTTGCGCGCGGGTCGGGTTCGCTGTCAAACCCCCATTGTTCGCTGTCCGCGAGGAGCCCGCTCCCGGCATCGTGCAGGAAGGGGACCTTTTTCTTTTTTGACAGGGCCGCCAGCTCCTTGAGCGAGACCGTTTCGGTGAAACCCGTGACCGTGTAATTACTCGGGTGGATTTTCAGGAGGAGGCCCGTGTTTTTTCCAACAGCCTTTTCGTAATCCGAAAACCGCGTTTTATTGGTGGTGCCCACTTCGCGCAAAATTCCGCCCGATTGCGCAATGATGTCGGGCAGCCGGAAGGAACCCCCGATTTCAACCAGTTCGCCGCGCGAGACCACGACGTCCTTCCCGAGTGCGAAGGTATTGATGGCCAGCATCACGGCCGCGGCGTTGTTATTGACGACCAGGCAGGCCTCCGCGCCTGTGAGGTGGCGCAGTTTGGCCTCCGCATGCACGGCCCGCTTGCCACGGCCGCCGCTTTCGAGATCATATTCGAGGTTACAGTATCCGGCAAGTGATTCCGCCACGGCTGCATGCACGCGCGCAGGCAACACCGCGCGACCGAGGTTGGTGTGCACAAGCGTGCCCGTGGCATTGACAACGCGCCGCAGACCCAGGGTGGAATAGCGCGCAAGCCGTTGTGCCGCGGCCGCGAGGATGGCGTCGTCGCTTACGGGCGCCGGGGATTCGCGTAAAGCATCCAGTTCTTCGCGAAGCGCGTTGACCGCGCTCTCGCGCGAGTACGTTGTGGCGAGGCCGGAAAAACCGGCGTGTGTGATCAGGCGCGACACCTGGGGGATTTCCCGCTTAGGATGCATGCCCGCCTCCTTCCGCGCTTTTCTCTTGTGCCATCACCGCCCATTTTTCGTGCGCGGACACAGCGCATCCGCTCCGGATCGCGCATTCGCGCAGCGCGGCCTTGAATTCTTCGAGCCCCTGCCCCGATAGGGCGGAAACAAAAAGCGCATCCGGATTCGCGGTGCGCAGCCCTTCAAGGCCCCCTGCGTCAGCGCAGTCAATTTTATTGAACACCAGAAGCCGCGGCAGACGCTCCGTCTCCAGCTCGTTCAGGACACGGTTCACAATCTCCATCTGGTCCGCCTGCTGCGCGGTGGCGGCGTCCATGAGCAGCACAATGCAATCCGCCTCGGTGATGACGCCCAGCGTACTGCGGAAGGAAGCCACCAGATGGTGCGGCAATTTACGGATAAATCCGACCGTGTCGGACAGGAGCGCCTCGCCAAAGCCCGGAAGATAGACGCGGCGGGTGGTGGCGTCGAGCGTGGCAAAGAGCTTGTCCGCGGTGAGCACCTTGGATTTTGATAGCGCATTCAGGAGCGTGGACTTGCCCACATTGGTATAGCCCACAATCGCGGCCTTGAACACGCGTTCGCGGCGCTTGTTCTGCTGGTCGCGCTGGCGTTGCACGGCATCCAGTTTCTTTTCAAGCTCCGCGATACGCTTTTTCATGACCCGCTTGTCGACCTCGAGCTGGGTTTCGCCCGGGCCGCGCGTGCCGATGCCGCCGGTCTGCTGACCCAGGTGGGTCCACAGGCCTGTGAGACGCGGGGCCATGTAGCGCATCTGCGCCAGTTCAACCTGGATTTTTGACTCGTGCGTACGCGCATGTTTGGAGAAAATGTCGAGGATGAGCATACTCCTGTCAAGGGTGCGTTTTTCGAAGAGTTTTTCGAGGTTTTTTATCTGGCTCGGCGAAAGATCATCATCAAAAACAATGAGGTCCGCAGAGAGCGCCACAATCTCCTTCTTCGCCTCATCGGCGCGGCCGCTGCCGATAAAAAATTTGGAGTCCGGCGATGGCCGCATCTGATAGGCCCGTCCGACCACGACCGCGCCCGCGGTCTCGGCCAGGAGCGCCAATTCGTCGAGATGTTCCTCCACCTGGGCCGCGGTCTGATTGGCCAGGCCCACGCCCAGAAGATAGGCGCGTTCCTTTTTCAGCTGTTCTTTTCGGATGTCATACATGCATAAACCTTTGCCGTTGATGACAGGACCAGACAATCTCCGGAATCCATTTTTTTCCCCAACACCAGCACCCGTTCCGCGCCGGCCCGGAACGCCGTTTCCCGCTCCTCCGCGCTTTTGGCCTCTACCGCGACCCATCCGACACCGGCCATGACGCGCCGCGCTTCAGCGAGATCCGTCAGAGTTACCACGACTCCGGCCGCACTTGCAACAAAAGCGGCCACAACATGGTTCCTTATCCACAGCGGAACGCGGGCCTCATCGCAGACCGCCTTCACCTTGAGCGCTTCTTCGATGAGCTCTTCCTGCGTAAAATTGCGCTCATACAGAAGGATGCCCTGCGCACCCGAAGCAATATCCTCACGCGCAAGTTCAGCGTGGCCGCGCCATCCGCGCGAACTCCGTTCGGTCTGTGCCAGCCATACGATGCCCGGAGCGCCCGTCATGCCGCCCGTTATGGAAGGGTATCGAGGCCGTTCACGATGCTGTCGATGAACGCGGTTTTGCGATCGTAGGCCTCGCCGAGGGTGTTCATCTCAAGCCAGACGCTGTGCGCACGGTGCTTGTAGAATATATTGGTAAACACATAGGGACGGATACGGGGAAGCGTGTCCGCAAGAGTATCCGCGGGCGGCAGCTCGATATCGGCACGATAGACATATTTGACCACGGGCCGGCCGTGGAGCCGGAGCGTGTCCTTGGAAACAGCCGCGTAACCGGGACGGGAAGCGAACTGGTTGGCTTCATTGACAAGGATGAAATAGTCCTGCGGATCGCTGTTCAGAGGCTCAATGGAAAGGGCGAGGTTGACCAGTTTGCCCAGGTGCATGGCTATAAAAGCCACCTTGGTGACATTCGGCGTATCAGGGATCTGCGTCTCCCAGCCCGGAACAGGTGGCAGACGCAGGACAATACGTGACGCAGTGTCCGTAAAGGTAAGGGCCGAAACCAGCGAATCCACGGAGGAACGCGGCTGCGACACCGCATTTGGGGGAAGCGGCGCGCTACTCTCCGGGCACCGGCATTTGCAGAAAACCGCACATCCGGCGACGTACAGGGAAAGCGCGAGCAGGAGAAGCGCTTTCATGATTCGAACCATTGAAGGTTCTCTTTCAATTTGACAATCTTATCGCGTGATTCGGACAGCTTGGCGCGCTCTTTGGCAATGACCTCGGCAGGTGCGTTCGCAGTGAATTTATCGTTCGAGAGTTTTTTTTCTATCGACGAAGCAAACCCTTCGGCCTGCTCAATGTCCTTCCGTATCTTTTTCGCCTCCGCATCTTTATCCACCAGCCCTTCAAGGTCGAGAAATACCGTGGTGCCCGACACCACGGCCGTTGTGGAGGCCTTGGGCCCTTCGCCCGAAGCGTTTACTTCGAGGAGCGACACTTTTGCCAGCGTCTTCACCTGCGCATCCATGGAAGCAAGCCAGACCCGCTTTCCTGCGTCCCCGACAACCACAACGACATGCGCGGGCTTTCCCGGGGGCAGGTTCTTTTCAGCACGCAGGTTGCGAATGGCGGTCACGACCTCCTGGACATAGCCTACGCAGTTCTCCGACTCGGTATCGGTCCAGGCGGCCGGGGGTGCGGGCCATGCCGAGCGCATGATCGATTCCGCGGCATCGTCCGCCATATCGCTTTCCTTGAGTGCCTGAAAAAGCTCCTCGGTAATGAACGGCATGAAGGGGTGCAGGAGCTTGAGCGTGCCTGTGAGAACGACCCTGAGCACCGCGGCCGCGGCCTGCGCTGAAGCAGGGTCGCTGCCTGTGAAGCGCGGCTTGACAAATTCGACATACCAGTCACAAAGTTCGTTCCAGGTGAAGTGGTAGGCCGCGTCAATGGCCGCGTTGAAATTATAAGCGTCCACGGCCTCCGAGATGGTTTTGACCGCGCGTGCATAGCGTGAAAGCATCCAACGGTCTTCAAGCGGCAATACCGAGAGTGCGGGCAGCGCAGCCCCCTGCTTGGCGTTCATCAGCACAAAGCGCGCGGTGTTCCAGAGCTTGTTCGCGAAGTTGCGGCCCAGTTCGCACTTCTCCTCGGCAAAGAGGATGTCCTGCCCCGTGGGCGCGAGTGAAATGACGGTGTAACGCAGCGCGTCCGCGCCGTATTTTTCCATGACCGCGATGGGGTCGGGCGAATTCCCCAGCGACTTGCTCATTTTGCGGCCCTGCATATCGCGCACGATGGAGGTGAAATAGACGTCGCGGAACGGCAGATTTCCCTGGAACTCAAGGCCCGCAAAAACCATGCGCGCCACCCAGAAGAAGATGATGTCCGGGCCTGTCACGAGTGATTGCGTGGGATAAAACTTTTTAAGCAACGCTGTTTCCTGGGGCCAGCCCATGGTGGCAAAAGGCCAGAGCCACGACGAGAACCAGGTGTCGAGTACGTCATTGTCCTGCGTGAGCGTACTCCCCTTGCATTTGGGACAGGCGTTGGGCGTGTCGCGCGACACGATGATTTCACCGCAGCCGCAGTACCAGACCGGAATACGATGGCCCCACCAGAGCTGGCGTGAAATGCACCAGTCGCGGATGTTCGACAGCCAGTGGGTGAAGGTCTTCTCCCATTTTTCCGGATAAAAGCGAAGCTCGCCCTTTTCCAGCGCCTCGAGCGCAGGTTGGACCCAGGGATCGTATTTGACGAACCACTGTTTGGACAGGGTGGGCTCTGTCACGGTGTCGCACCGTTCGCACTGGCCCACGGAATGGGCGTGGTCCTTGATTTCGACGAGAAGCCCCAGCGCCTCCAGGTCCGCCACCACGGCCCTGCGGCAGGCAAAGCGTTCCAGGCCGCGGTATTTTTCCGGCGCGTTTTCGCCCATGGTGCCGTCGGGGTTCATGACCACAAGCTTTTCGAGCCCGTGCCGTTCGCCCATGGCAAAGTCGTTGGGGTCGTGCGCGGGCGTGACTTTGACGCAGCCCGTGCCGAATTCCATTTCAACATGCGTGTCCGCAATGACCGGGATTTCGCGGCTGCAGAGCGGGAGCATGAGTTTTTTTCCGACCCACGCCTTATACCGTTCGTCCCCCGGGTTCACAGCCACAGCCGTGTCGCCCAGCAGGGTCTCGGGCCGGGTCGTGGCCACCACAAGGGAACCGCTATTGTCTGAGAAATTATAACGGATGTGCCAGAGCTTGCCCTGCCGATCCTTGTAGATGTTCTCCTCGTCCGAAAGCGCGGTGCGGCAGCGCGGGCACCAGTGGATGATGCGCCGGCCCTGGTAGATATGGCCCTTTTCGTACAGCCGGACAAAACATTCCTTGACAGCGGTGGAATACCCTTCGTCCATGGTAAAACGCAGGCGATCCCAGTCGCAGGAACTGCCCAGCCGTTTTAGCTGTGCGATGATGGTAGAGCCGTATTTTTCACGCCAGGCCCAGACACGCTCCAGAAAGGCGTCGCGTCCGAGATCATGGCGGCTCTTCTTTTCCTCCTTAGCAAGACTCTTTTCCACCACATTTTGCGTTGCGATACCTGCGTGATCCGTGCCCGGCAGCCAGAAGACGTTGAACCCCTCCATCCGTTTTTTCCGGATGAGGATGTCCTGCAGGGTATTGTTGAGCACATGGCCCAGTGTAAGCTGGCCCGTAATGTTGGGCGGCGGAATGACGATGCAGTAGGTTTTCCCGGTGCCTTTTTCATCCGCGCGGAAGTATTTCCGCGACTCCCAGATGTCGTACCACTTTGTTTCGACCTGCGCGGGATTATAAGCTTTTTCGAGTTCGGCCATAATGCCTTTCCTGTCTTACACCCGCCCCCCTCTCTCCGCGAGAGAGGGGGGAAAGGGGCGTGAGTTCAGTAAAAATAATCCAAAAGTCTGAGCGTTATCAATGTAAATGTCCGGCCTTTCCGGAAATGCATATAATTTCTATTGTAAATGCATATTGTTTTATATATATTATGCATACTGCAACCACGCACAAAGGAGACCGCATGCGTACAACACTGGACCTACCCCAGCAACTGATGGAAGAAGCCATCAAGGTCTCACATTGCCAGACAAAGACAGAAGTCATCCAGGTGGCCCTGAAAAACCTCATTCAGCAGGAACGCGTCCGGGAAATTAAAAAATTCCGCGGAAAAGTCCGCATCAAGATCGATCTGGACCGCCTCAGGGACCGATGAAGAAAATACTGGTCGATTCTTCCGTCTGGATTGATTATTTCGGGGGTCATCCCGGCGTCGAAGCACTGTCGGAGTTGTTGGACAACAACCGTGTCTGCGTCAATGCCCTGATTTTATCGGAACTCCTCCCTTTTCTCAAACAGAAAAGGGAGGACAAGCTGGTTTCCCTTCTCCAGGCCGTTCACCGGGTTCCGCTCAATATTGAATGGGATGAAATCATCTCCATGCAATGCCTCAACCTGAAGCACGGCATCCACAAAGTCGGCATTCCCGATCTTATCATCCTTCAGAACGCCCTGCAGCACCACCTTGAAATCTTTTCTCTCGACAAGCACTTTTCCCTGATGAAACCTCTTTTCAAGCTGCATCTCGTTAAACTGAATTAAACATAACGAAGGAGAAAACAGCCATGAAAACCGTTGTCAACGACATCCACCTCATCGCCTATTGCGGCCTCTACTGCGGTGCGTGCGGCGCCTACCTCAAGGAACGCTGCCCGGGCTGCCGTGAAAACATCAAGGCCGACCGATGGTGCAAAATCCGGGTCTGCTGCACCGAACGGAAGTACGCCTCCTGCGCGGAGTGCACGGAGTTCGCGGACGTAAACGCGTGTAAAAAGTTCAACAACCTGTTTTCAAAATTCTTCGCGTGGGTCTTCCGTTCCGACCGTAAGGCCTGTATCGGTCAAATCCGCGAAAAGGGGCGCGCCGGCCACGCCGACATCATGGCGCGCGAAAAAAAGCCGTCCCTCAAACGCGGGCAACGCTGATGGCCTCCCCCTTCCGGCCCGATGCGGTGTCGCTGGGGCGCGTCCTTTCCAAACTCGGGTACTGCTCCCGCACCCAGGCGCTCACCTATATCCTGGACGGCAAGGTCTCGGTCAACGGCGTCGTGGTCCGCGATCCTTCCGCGCGGGTCAATCCCCGCAACGACCGGCTCGCCGTGGACGGCGCGGCCGTCAAACCTGCGGACAAGATTTACATCATGCTTAACAAGCCGCGCGGGCTCGTCACCACGCGTGCGGACGAAAAGGGGCGGCCCACGGTGTTCGAATGCATCAAGGATTCCGGGCGGGCCCGGCTGGCGCCCGTCGGGCGGCTCGACCAGGCCAGCGAGGGACTGCTGCTCTTCACCAATGACACGCGGTGGGCCGACCGTCTCCTTTCCCCAAAGACGCACCTCGACAAGACCTATCATGTCCACGTTGACCGCCTCCCCGATGACGCACTCCTGGAGCGGATGCGCAAGGGTGTGCATCAGGGCAACGATACACTATCTGTCAAGCGCGTGGAAACCCTGCGCCGCGGCGAAAAGAACGCCTGGCTGGAGATCGCGCTGGACGAAGGAAAGAACCGTCAGATCCGGCGTCTGATGGAAGTGCTGCAAATCAACGTACTGCAGCTGATCCGCGTGGCCATCGGGCCGTTGGCGCTCGGAAACCTGTTAAAAGGGAAATGGCGGAAATTAACAGAGGACGAAGTGCGCCGGCTTACTCCACCTTCGGCGCGGCCGAATCGTGCACCGAAATGGACTTCATCACGTCCTCGATGGAGCGGAACTGATCGGGGTTCTGGCAGAGGTCCTGCAGCAGGGTGAGGTAGGCGCTCTGCAGCTTGTCCATGTCCCGGAACGTGGGCAACTGGGTGGTCCGGTTCAGCTGGAGCTGGCGGGCCGAAGTCTGGAGCATCCGGTTGCGCCACCGTTTCAGGTAATGTTCATCCTTGTTCTCCTTCAACAGCGTCTTGCGCGACGAGAGTACGCCAAAAGCCTCAAATTCCTTCTTCTGTGTCTCCTCCGACGTCATGTACTGGATGAGCTTGAGCGCCAGGTTCTTGTGCACCGACGTCCGGCTCACGGCCCAGAACCAGCCGCCCGTGGTGATATTGCGGTTGGCCATCATGAAATCACGGCCCGTAAGCGACGCAGCGAGGGGCATCACGGAGAATTCGATGTCGTCCGGGTTCTTCAGGAAGCCGTTGAGCCCATTCTCGCCTGTTCCGAGGAGGAAGAAACAGTCGAGCTGCGTCAGGAAGGCGAGGAAGATGCGGTCATCGCCGAACGCCTTCCAGAGATCTTCGCCGGTCCAGCCATCCTTGTACATGCGCGGATGGATGAGCTTCATGCGGGCATAGAGCCATTCCCACGCAAAGGCCTCGCTGACCGGGTTGGAATTCAGGTAGGGCAGTTCCCCGCGGATGGCGCCCAGTTGAAAGGCGCGGTCCACGACCCGTAAGAATGTGCCGCCGTAGTTTTTCCCGCGGTGCCCGATGCGGCCTTCCTTGTAGACTTTGAGCCAGGTATACCCCGCGACCAGCACATCATAATAGTCCCATTGGTTCGGATCGCTCTCGAGCACGTAACGATCGGGAAGGCCGGGAAGCTGCAAGCTTTTCAGCGCACTGTCGATTTCAGGCAGAAATTCCCTGTAACGGGTCGCGGCCTCCTGCACCTTGGAGATACGGTAGACGAGAATGCGGGTCTCGAGCTTTCGAGGGATGTACAGGAGGGTGTCGCCGGACATGGCGAGCGGCGGGATGATGAAATCATTCCGCACACGCGCCACCTGCTCCGGGGCCATCAGATCCGACAACGGGGTGATATAGTCCTTCTCATGGAAGGTCGCGGCGCGATCCATGGGAACCTTGACAACATCGACATTCCTGTTCTCGCGCGTCATTTTGTCCAGTTCGTCATAATCCGAAAAGTGTTCGATGCGGATGTCCGCACGGTATTCCCGCTCAAAGGGCTTCAGTACATTTCGGACAAACCATTCCTCCTGGGCCGGGATCATCTTTATCAGGAGAGTGAGCTCCGCCTTCTGCGCAAAAATCGGAGGCGCCGAGGCGAACAGATAGAGCAGGAAAAGGAAAGGAGAAACCATTTTTATAAGACGGAACAACCGCACGACCGGGTCGCCCGAGGGGCTTTCAAAATAAACCGCGCAGTTAAGCGCGGTTTTACAGGGAGGGGTTAAGAAAGGAACCATTACCAGAAGTTAAGGCAATATCCATACCAGAACTTAAAGTGGAATTTAAACGGATAAAACTACGTTACAGGGCGGCGTTCTTTTCCGCTGGAGAAAGAATTTTCCTTAAATTGGGCAATTTATATATATTAATTGATATTATATTCGTGTCTTCGTGGAGAATGGATGAAAATAGGGATTGTCAGCGACACGCACCGTACCCGTGAGTTCCACGAGGCCGTCCTGCACGAGCTCCTTTCCGAAGGTGTCACCAAGGTCTATCACCTGGGGGACGACTACAGGGACGGCGAGCTCGTGATAGAGATGGGCATGGACCTCGTGCGCGTGCCCGGGCTGTACTGCCCGGAGTATAACGATCGCAACGTGGAAAAGGTGCAGTTCGACACGGTGCACGGCATCAACATCGTCATGGCGCACGACCTCAAGGACATCCCGGAAAACGACCGGCTCTGCAACGACATCTTTCTCACGGGCCATACGCACAAGGCCGAGGTCCGGGTTGAAAACGGCAAACTCCACCTGAACCCGGGCCACCTCAAGCATCTCATGGACAAGGGGCGCGCCCCCTCCTACGGCCTCCTCGACATCGATTACGGCGCCATCGAGGCGCGCGTCCTTGACCTTCAGGGTAAAACCATTGCCAGACTCTCGCTTAAAAAAGGCGAAAACGGCCTTTACAAGGTATAACACGCCATGTTGCAAACTCCCATCGAAGACGTCAAGGGCGGCATGGTGCTGGGAAAGTCCATCTACAACGCCGGCGGCGACCTGTTGCTCGCCGCGGGCTTCCGGCTGCACGAAAAATACATCCACCGGCTCAAAATCCTCGGCTATTCCGCGCTCTGGATCCAGGAGGAGGGCACGGAAAACGTCATCCCCGAGTCCATCATCAATGAACAGATGGCGCTGCAGACCAACAAGGCCATGCGCGAGAGCGTGGAGGTCATCCAGGGCGCCCTCAAGGTCCGGGGCCAGACCAAGGCCGAAATCGACCACGCGCTCAAGGACACGGACCGGTTCAAGACCATCATCATGGCCGAAAAGGTCAAGGCGCTCATCGACGACATCGTGGACGGCCTCGTGGGCCAGCAGGACGTGCTCATCAACATCAACTCCATCCGCGGCAAGGACGACTACCTTTACCAGCACAACCTCGACGTCACGGTCACCTCGGTCCTGCTCGCCAACCGGCTCAAGCTCAACAAGTTCGACATCGCCGAAATGGCGCTGGGCGCCATCCTCCACGACCTCGGCATGGTCGTCATCCCCGATGAAATCCAGAAAAAAGGCAAGCGGCTTTCCTTCCAGGAGTTCACCATCCTCAAGGAGCACACCACCTACGGCTACACCATCCTCAAGGAAAACCCGCGCATCTCGCCGGTGTCCGCGCACATCGCCTACCAGCACCACGAACGCCAGGACGGCGGCGGCTTCCCCCGCGGACTCAAGGGCGAAAACGAGCTCCCCAGCCAAAAGCGGCTGTCACAGCCGCAGGGCACCATGCACCGCTATGCCGAAATCGTGGCCGTGGCCAACGCGTACGACAACCTCATCGCCCCGCGCAACGCAGCCGACGCCAAATCCCCGGACGAGGCGCTCCGCATCATCATCCGCAGCGCGGGCACCCAGCTCAACAAGCACGTAGTGGACGCGCTCATCACCATCACCCCCGCCTTCCCGGTCGGCGCCTTCATCTCCATCGTCGACGGCCCCAAGGAACTCCTGGGTTTCAAGGGCGTGGTGGCGCGCAACAACTCCGCCAGCCTCGACCGGCCCGAAACCATCATCTTCTACAACAAAAGCAACCGCCGCATCAACCCCATCGCCATTGACCTCGAAAAGTACCCCGGGGTCAAAATCCAGTTCATCCTCCGCAATTAATTGATGAAATACAGCGTCCGCCTCGTGAGCCTCGCCCGGGTGGTGAACCGGAAGCTGGTCGTGAAGCGCGTGGCAAGCGACCTGTCCGGCGACCTCTACAAGGCGGACCTCCTCCTCCGTCAACTCCCCCTCATACTCGAACATTCGGTCTCCGAGGAGGAGGCCAACAAGATGATCCATGACTATGACCGGCTCGGCTGCACGGTCATGAAGGAACTGGAAAAGGAGCCTGAAAAGCCCGCGGACACGGGCCCGAACATCACCGTGACGGCCGTGGTCGACCCCCGCATGCACGGCCAGGGCCTGCGCGTATCGCTCGCCCCGCCGCCCCCTCCTCCTCCCAAAAGAAGAAACATGGCCCGCGATATCCTCATTATGACCGGCCTGCTGCTGGCCATGAGTACGCTCATTTTCATCGCCTATCGCGCGTCGCAGAAAAAGCAGGAGGCGGCCCGGAAAAACCGCTCGGCGCAAAATGCTGCAGCGGCGGTGGCCGCAACCGGGGCCGTGCCCGCGGAGGACGATGCGTCCAATCCGGAAAACAAACCCTCCCGGATGCGATTTGCCGGAGACGGGGATGATGAAAACATTGCCGGCGAAGAGAACGGGACCGGGAGCAGGAACAACGCGTCAGAGGAAAAGGGAACCTCTGCCGGAGAGGAAGCCCGTTCCGCATCGGCCGAGACACCGGAAAAAACGGCCGCGGCCATTGAAAAAGGGCTGGATAGGGGGCCGGAGCGGCTGGCGCAGAAAGGCGGCTATTCCGACGAGCTCTTGAAGAAAGCGGAAGATGAAACCGACGCGGACTTCCGGATAAAATTCTTTGAGCTGGCCGTCTCTTTCAACAAATTCAACGAACCGGCCTGGAAAGGGCTCATTACCGCGTACGAGGAAGCAAGAAAACCGGGAAAGGCGGAAAACGCCCGCCGTGAAAAAGAGGCCATTTTCGGGACCCTCCTCTCCCGCGTCAATGACGCTGTGGCAGAATATGGAAAAAT
Source organism: Fibrobacterota bacterium (assembly GCA_043802925.1). GTDB lineage: Bacteria > Fibrobacterota > OXYB2-FULL-49-7 > OXYB2-FULL-49-7 > JAEUSG01 > JAZDKP01. Next base: position 18,244 of record JAZDKP010000060.1, read on the forward strand.
GAAAGGGCGCCCTGTTTTTTCGGAGAATTCCGTGGCCGTGGGTTACGAGGCGAAAAAAGATTTCAGCCCGAAAACCCTTCCCGAGATGAAGGCGCTGGCGGAAAAAATAAAGTCAATCCAGTCGTTCCGCAGGGTCAGCGTCACGGTCCACACCAACGCAGGCAGCATGACCGAGGATTTCTGATTATTTCAATTGGTTGATTTGCGACGCCGCATAGCCCGCACCGAACCCGTTGTCGATGTTGACAACCGTAACACCTGAGGCGCAACTGTTGAGCATGGCCAAAAGCGCGGCCACGCCGCCAAAGCTGGCGCCGTAGCCCACGCTTGTGGGCACCGCAATGACCGGCACGCGCACCAGGCCGCCCACCACACTGGGAAGTGCCCCTTCCATTCCCGCCACCACAATGACGACCCGCGCTTTGTCGAGCTGGTCCTTGTGCGCGAATAAACGGTGGATGCCAGCCACGCCCGCGTCATAAACGCGCGAAACACGGTTGCCCAGAGTTAGGGCCGTAACAACGGCCTCTTCAGCAACCGGCAGATCCGATGTGCCGGCCGCCACAACCACGATACGTCCGCGCGGACTTTTCCGTTTTTTGGGCGGGACATAACGCAAGGTCCGGCTTAAGGGATCGTAAATCGTTTCCGGGACGAGGGCCCTGATGCGGGCGTAAGCGTTGGCGGATAAGCGCGTGCCAAGAAGAACGGAGCCGTGGTCAAGAATGCAACGCGCGATTTTCCCGACTTGCTCCGGAGTCTTGCCCTGGCAGAAGATGACCTCGGGTGCACCGCGCCGCATTTCGCGGTGATGGTCCACTTTCGCAAAGCCCAGGTCTTCAAAGGAAAGATGCTGGAGCTTTTTGGCCGCCGCGGAAACCGATACGCGGCCGGATTTGACGGAGGCCAGAAGGCGGGCGATGGCATCGGCTTTCATGGGTACAAAGATAAGAGAACGGGACGGGAACTGTCAACAAATCGCGCAATACCACGGGCCAAAATATTATTTTTCCAGCGCACCCATATTGAATGACGATACTCTTCAAAAGGACGTCACATGGCAAGCAAAGGAAATCTCGTGGTCGGCCAGTCAGGTGGCCCCACCAGCGTCATCAACGGCAGCCTCGCCGGCATTGTTACCGAAGCGAAAAAACACAAAGCCATCGGCAGAATCTACGGCATGAGCTTTGCCATCGAAGGCTTTATGAAGGGCGAACTCATCGACCTCGGCAAGCTCCCTTCCAAGACACTAAACCAGCTGCGCAGTACCCCTTCCTCGGCCCTGGGTTCCTCACGCCTTAAACTGAAGGACGAGCACTTCCCACAGGTCCTTGCCATGCTGAAAAAACACGACATCCGCTACTTCCACTTGATTGGCGGCAATGACTCCATGGACACCATTCACCGCGTGGAGGCCTATTGCCGGAAAGAGGGCTACGAACTCTTCGGCATAGGTGTGCCCAAAACCGTGGACAACGACCTCTTTGGCACAGACCATACCCCCGGCTATCCCTCCGCCGCGCGCTATACCGCGCTTTCGGTGCTGCAGTCCGGCCTGCTCGCGCGCGACATGATGCGCGTGGACCAGTTTGTCATCTACCAGTCCATCGGCCGTGACGCGGGCTGGCTCGCGGCCTCGGCCGCGTTCGCGAAAAAAAATGAGGCCGATGCGCCGCACATCCTCGTGCTGCCCGAACGGCCGCTCAACAAGGAACGGTTCCTAGCCCGGGTCGAGGAAACCTACCGAAAGCACGGTTTCGTCTCCATCGTATGCGGAGAAGGCGCGGTGTGGGAAAACAAAGTCCCGGTCTCAGCCTCTGAAACCAAGGACAAGTTCGGTAACACCGAATTCGGCGCCATGGGCGGAACCTCGTGTGCCATGGCCCTGCACCGGATCATCACGGCCAACTTCCCGGGCTGGCGCGGCGAGTTCCAGGTCACGGAGTCGCTGCCCATGTGCGCGGCGGATCGCATGAGCGACCTCGACCGCAAAGAAGCGTTCCTGCTCGGTCAAAAGGCCGTGGCCCTCGCGGTCAAAGGCAAAAGCGGGCTCATGGCCGCGCTCGTGCGTGAAAAGAACAATCCGTATCGTGTCAAAATCGACGCGGTGCCGCTCTCCGATGTTGCAGTGCGCGCCAAGCCCATGCTGGACGATATGATTGACAAGAGCGGATTCATGGTCACGCCCAAGTTCCAGGAATACCTGCGGCCGCTTGTGGGCAAGCTGCCGCAATACGCGCGGATTGAAAAGAAGCTGATCTAATCCCTGCCTTAAATTCATCATTTATGAGCTTTGGAGGGCATCGTTCTGGACTCTTTTCTGTCATTCCCGCGAAAGCGGGAATCCACCATGTATGATAAAAGACTATTATGTATATATTCTTGCTTCCTATAAGAAGGGGACGCTATACATCGGAATGACAAACGACCTTCAGCGCAGGGTTAATGAACACAAGGCCGATCTTAATGACGGGTTCACGAAGAAATATAAGGTCCACAAGCTTGTTCATTTTGAGCATACAAACAATGTAAACAGCGCTATTGCCAGAGAAAAACAATTGAAACGATGGAAACGGGACTGGAAGATAAAGTTAATTGAAGAAACCAACCCTGATTGGAATGACTTAAGCAAAAATCCTGAACAAGTGGTGGATTCCGCGTCAAGCGCGGAATGACAAAGGAGAGAGCCCGATATGACCCCCTACAAAGTCGAAAAAGAATTCAAGCCCGGCGTTGACCGGCTCGTCAACATTGCGGACGGAACGACCGTGACCGTAAAGCGCCTCGGGTGCGAAGCCATCGGCTACGACGTGTACGATCCGCAGCATCAAAAGCTCCTCCCCCTCCTGTGGAACAACAACAACGACGGCCTGCCGTTCGAAGGCGCGTGGAAGAACCATGCGACCCTTCTCTTTCCCATCGTGGGCGGGCTGCGCAACAACCGGAGCCGCACCCTCGACGGCACGGAAATCCTGCTTGCGGGCAACCACGGATTCGCGCGCAAATCCATGTTCGTACCCGTTTCCGAAAGCACGGACGATTGCGCCCGAATCACCTACCGCCTGACCGACAGCGCTGAAACGCGGGCGGTCTATCCCTACGTGTTTCTGCTCGAATTGACCTACACGCTCAAAGGCAACGCACTCTCACTCGAATTCCAGGTCCGGAACACGGACAAAAAACCGCTCTTCTGCCAGTTCGGCTGGCACCCCGGCATTTCCACTGAGTTTGGGTTGGGCGGAAAGCGCACGGAATGGCAGATTCACTTCCCTGAAGGCGCTTACCGCCAGTACCATGTACTCGACACGGGCGACTCCTTCCTCACCGGCAAAACGTCCGAGCGCCGTTTCCGCGGGCCGGTCACCTATTCCGACCATGAACTGCATTGCACGGTCATGTACGAGATTGACGAACCCGCCAACCGCCGCTGCCGGTTCTACAACCCCCGCCTCAAGCGCGGCGTGGAGGTCGTGTTCCCGGACCTTCCCCACGTGGGGCTCTGGGCCAACGCCAACCAGGAATACATCTGCATCGAGCCCTGGCAGGGCATGGACGACCACAACCAGCAGGAGCCCTTTGATAAGAAAGTGGGCATACTCAGGCTGGAACCGGGTGAAACAGTCCTTCGGAGCGCAACCATCATTCCCATACTGGGCTGAAACCTTAATAACGCACCCGTCCAAATAACATTCCGTGATAAGGAGCCTGCCGATGAAACGCATTTTTTCACTCGTAACCGCGCTCACGTTTTCCGCCCTGGCCGCGGTCACGGTCAATGTGACGCCGCACCATCTTTCCAATGGCGTCCTGCTTTTTCCCGCATCAGCGGAAAAAGTCCTTACGCCCATGAAGGGCGACATCCTGCAGGGCACCCCATGCCTCGTGACCCCCAAAGGGCCCGGCGAACGCAAGGGCACGGAACAGAAAAGTGAAAACGGGGGCAAGGCAGTCTTCGTTTTCGGCGTGAAGCAGGAGGACGACTACACGCTCATCGCGCAGGTCCGCT
>JAZDKP010000061.1:0-29632 GCA_043802925.1 Fibrobacterota bacterium
AAAAAAATGCCTGAAATAAGCCGCTTTCTTGGAATGGTCATTTATATGTATTTCAAGGAGCATAATCCTCCGCATTTTCATGTAGAATACAACGAATACAGAGCAGCGATTCATATTGAATCCTTGGGCCTTCTCGAAGGCAACCTGCCTCCCAGGATTCAAAGTTTGGTTGTTGAATGGGCAGGGGAACATCGGAAAGAATTACTTGCCAACTGGGAATCCCTGAAAATGAGTGGGAAATTCAACAAGATTTCCCCTTTAGCCTAGAGGGCATATGCTGCTGCAAATCGTTGAAGCAAATTATCTTGGAAACTGCAGATTCGGCATTTCTTTTAATGACGGAAAATTCGGAACAGCTGATTTCAAGAAATTATCATTGGAAGAACCTAAAGAGGTGTTTTCCAGATTTAAAGATGAGGCTTTTGTCTCTCAAGGCCGCCTTGAACATGGTACACTTTTATGGCCCGGTGATATAGACCTTGCCCCGGAATATATATATTATACCACTTTCAGCAACCAGCCTGAGTTCCATGATACTTTTGTTAAATGGGGATATTGTTCGTAGCAGATCAACTGCAATTTGCCAAACGCCGACGGCTTCCCCAAACTATTTATTCAGCGACGCCGTCCTTTCCGGTACTCCCGCGGACTCACGCCCATGACGCGGCGAAACTGGCGCGAAAAATAATTGCTGTCATTGAACCCGACCTTGTACGCGATCGCCGTGATATCCTGCGTTTCCTGCCGCAGCAGGTCCCCGGCATGCCGGAGGCGCAGGCGGACAAGGTAGTCAATAGGCGCATGGCCCGTGGCGCTCCGGAAAGAGCGGAGCAGGCGGCTCTCGGACATTTGCGCCATCTTCGCCAGCTCCGGCAACCGTATCTCCTCCGTATAGTTTCTCTCCAAGTGGCCCAAGACCTCTGACAACCCCAGCAGCCCCGAATACTGGACGCCCTGCATCCGCGCATAGGCCCGCGAAAGGAAACCGATGAGCTGCATGAAATGCGCGCAGGCCAGTATCTCAAATCCGGGCTTTCGCGCCGTGATCTCGGCCTCCATGTCGTCAATCAGCGCCGAGACGCGTGAAAGGTCGGGCGGGGAGAGGCGCAGGCGGCTGCGGAAATTGTGCTGTTTTCGGTAGCGCGGCTCCAGGGCGAAGAAGGCGTGGTAGCCGGGAAGCTTGCGCGCCTCGTTCCAGGGGAGTGATAGCCGGTCCGGGATGAAGAGGATGTTGACCAGGCTCAGGTTCTCGCTTTCGCGGTAACCGTGCGCTTCCTCCACCATGAAGCAGTCGCCCGCCATGATTTCGTAGCCGTCATTCCCGCTGAAGTGGACGCTCCGGCCGCTTAAGATGATCACCAGTTCCTTGAAGTTGTGCGTATGGAGGCCGATGGAGCCCTGTCTCGGCTGCCGGTTCACCACAAGCGGAAAGGGTCCAAACAAACCGGTCTTGTTCATTTTATCCGCCATGGAGTAAATATAATTTATGGATGACGGAATAGTGCTAGTCGCTGACGAAATAGTCAAGGCGGGAAGAGGGAATATGTTGTATTTTATTGGCGTGAAAAAACAACAGAACAAAAACCATTCATCATAAAGGAGACGTTCAAATGAACAAGGCGCTGCTCAAAGAGTTCCAATCCCCCTCCAGCGAGTACCGCGGCAAACCTTTCTGGGCCTGGAACGGCAAACTGGAACCGCAGGAACTTCGCCGCCAGATACGTGTCATGAAGCGGATGGGGTTGGGAGGTTTCTTCATGCATTCACGCGTGGGGCTCGATACGCCCTATCTGCAGAAGGAGTGGTTTGACAGCATCGACGCCTGCCTCGACGAAGCGAAAAAGCAGAAGATGGAGGCGTGGCTTTATGATGAAGACCGTTGGCCTTCGGGCGCTGCCGGCGGCCTTGTCACAAAGGACAAACGTTTCCGTATGAGGAACCTGACGATCACGAATCATGTTGCGCCCAAAACTTTTGCCTGGACCTCCGACACCGTGGCCGCCTTCTGCGTGACGCTGAGCGGGACCACCGTGCGCGATGTTCTCCGCCTCTCCCGTAACGAAAGGCTGAAAACCCTTGGACCGGGCCGGAGCATCCTTGCCTTTGTTCGCTGCATCGATGAAGACAATGACTGGTATAACGGCCAGGCCTATCTTGACACCATGAACCCCGAGGCGGTCAAAGCCTATATCAAGAGTACGCACGAAGCCTACCGAAAAAAATACGGGCCACAGTTCGGAACGGCCATCCCGGGAATCTTTACCGATGAACCCAACCACGGCCCCATGCTTCACCACATGCTTCATTCGTGGGACTGGGAACCGGAAAAGCTCCTCTCAATGGCTTGGACCGATACGTTGCCGGCTGTCTTCAAGAAACGATACGGTTACGATGTCCTGGAACGTCTGCCCGAACTGGTCTTTGATCTTGAGGGGCAGCCCGCAAGCCAGGCACGTTATCATTATCACGACTGCACCACCTTCCTTTTCGTGGATTCCTTTTGCCGGCAAATCGGGGAGTGGTGCGAAAAGAACCACATCCTTTTTACCGGGCATGTGCTCGAGGAAGACACCCTTTCCAACCAGACCAACATGGTCGGCAGCGCCATGCGTTCGTACGAATACATGCAGGCGCCGGGCATGGACCTCCTGACCGAGCGGTGGCGCGTCCATGACACGGCCAAGCAGGTGAGCTCCATGGCGCGCCAGTTCGGCCGCAAATGGCGGCTCACCGAGACCTACGGGTGCACGGGTTGGGACTTTTCCTTCGCGGGCCACAAGGCCCTTGGTGACTGGCAGGCCGCGCTGGGCATCAACCTGCGCTGCCAGCACCTGTCCTGGTACACCATGCTGGGACAGGCCAAGCGCGACTATCCGGCCGGCATCTTTTACCAGTCGCCCTGGTGGGAGCTGTATTCCAAGGTTGAGGACTATTATGGCCGCATCCACGCGGTCATGACAAAGGGCGAAGAGGTGCGCGATCTCCTGGTCATCCATCCGATCGAAAGCACTTGGCTTGAGTGCAAGCAGGGCTGGCGGAAAAACGAGACCGTGGTGGCCATGGACCGCGCGCTGGTGGCGCTCCGGGACACGCTCCATGACGCGCACATTGATTTTGACTATGGCGAAGAGGAGGTCCTTTCCCGTCACGGCCGCGTGGCCAAGGGGAAAGCGAAGCCGGAACTGGCCATTAACAAAGCGCGCTATTCCACGGTCTTTGTGCCGCCGCTCCGGACGATTCGCAAGACCACACTCACGCTGCTACGTAAATTCAAGGAGGCCGGCGGTCTTGTTGTCTTTTCCGGTGAAGCGCCGGCCCTGGTCGATGCGCTTCCTTCGGACGAAGCGCAAACATTCGCGGCCCGCTGCGGTAAGGTCCCGGTCTCGGGGCCGGCACTCGCGGCCTCGGTGGAGGCGGCCCGGCGCGTCAGTATCACGGACGCGGACGGGAAGGAGGCGGTTTCCGTGCTCTACCTGTTACGTGAAGATAAAGAGGCGTATTACCTTTTCCTCTGCAACACGTCGCTTGCGCCGGAACAGAAGAGCCTGAACGCGATGCAGGACGTGAGGGTCTGCGACCGCAGGGAAGCCTTTCCGCGGGTCACGGTGAAGGGCTTTGCCGGATGTAAGGGACAGCCGCTCGAACTCGATCCGGACACGGGCGCGGTTTACGTGGCCGACGCATCCGCGGACCGGGACGGGTGGAAGATTGAAACCAGCCTCCCCGTGCTTGGAAGCCGGCTGTTCAGGGTCCCCAAGCTGGCCGAGAAGACGGTGTGCAAAAACCGGGTGCGATTCCAGACGGTCCGGAAAGAGCCCCTGGCGCAGCCGGTATGGCCGGTCCGGCTTTCCGAGTGCAACAACCTGGTGCTCGATCGCGCTTCCTATAAGATTGGAAAAGGGGAGACCGGAGGCCCGGAAGAGGTGCTGCGTCTGGATCGTAAAATACGCGATGCCCTTAAAATCAAGCACCGGGGAGGGCAGATGGTCCAACCCTGGGCGCAGGTAAAACCGAAAAACCCGAAGCGCATTCCTGTTGAACTCTTCTATGAATTCCAGGCGAATGTGCTTCCGGGCGGCGATTTGTTTCTGGCCCTGGAAAAGCCGGAAAAGTTCCGGATTCGGGTGAACGATTCTCCGCTCAACACGGATGCGGACAGTGGCTGGTGGGTGGACCTGTCGCTCCGCAAGATTCCGGTGGACCCGGCCTTCATCCGGCCCGGTAAAAACCGGATCACCCTCTCCATGGATTATGAGGAGACCTTCTCGGGCCTGGAAATCATGTACCTGCTCGGGAATTTCGGCACGTGTGTCAGCGGTACCGAGGTCGCCATCAGTGCTCCGGTATCGTCGCTCAACCTCGGCGACTGGGTGGGGCAGGGGCTTTCCTTTTACTCCGGAAACGTGTCGTATTGCGCCGCGATTTCGCAGAAACCCGGGACGGGCGAGCGCCTTTTCGTTACGGTTCCCGAGTACCGGGGGGTGGCCGTGCGTGTCATCGTGAACGGAAAACCGGCCGGTGTCATGGCCTGGGAGCCGAATGAGGTTGACATCACGGATTTTCTTGCGGACGGCGAAAACGACGTGTGCATCGAAGTCGTGGGCCACCGCCGCAATTCGCACGGGCCGCACCATCACATTGAAAAGTGGCCCATGTGGACTGGTCCCGGCGAATACCAGGCCGGCAAGGAGAAATGGTTCGACGGCTACAACCTCGTGCCGTGCGGGCTCATGCAGGCACCGGAAATTCATGTCCGGCGCGTGACGGGGTAGTGACGGGGTCGCCAACCAGTAGCGCCGTAGCATGCTACGGCGCTACTGGTTGTTTTTCTTGATTTGCCCCTTGGAATAGGCAATTTTTCGATGGGCAAATTATATGACCGCACTCGACATCATCAGCCGGACCGACTTCTTCAGAGGGGTGAGCGAAAAAAACCGCGTATTGGCCGCCGCCATCTGCATTCCAAAGAAGCTGAAAAAACGCGAGGACCTTTTCCACGAAGGGGAGAAGGGATTTGCTGTTCACCTTTGCGGCGAAGGCTCCATTCAGGTCTATAAAACAGGGCGGGACGGAAAGGATTCGGTCATCAAAATCATCGAGCCGGGCGAAATCTTCGGCGAGGTGGTGCTCTTTGAAAACAGCGTCTATCCCGCAAGCGCGACCGCGCTTGTCGCGTCGCTTGTTTATGTCATGCCGAGGCAGGACTTTCACGACCTGCTTGAGAACGCCGCATTCCGCAACGACTTTATCGGTATGCTGATGCGCAAACAGCGCTACCTGGCCGAACAGATTTTCGCACTTACCAACCAGTCCCTGGCCGAACGGTTGCTGCGGTTCTTATCAAAGAGTCCCTCTCCGGGCAGCAGGCCTTTGAGCAAAAAGGACATTGCCGCAGCCATCGGGGTCACCCCCGAGTCGTTGTCACGTACGCTTACCGTTCTGAAGCGCAAAGGGATAATTGAGGAAAAAGGCAGGGAAATCTGGTTAATTTCTGTTTAACCGTAAACTTCATTATGCTTAAAGATATTATTGTACAAGGAATTATCAATTATTTATCTTTAAACCAGCCTAAATTAGCAAAAGCTTTTTTTAAAGATTAAAAAAGGCGAAAGCAGGCGACAAATCTTCAGGATACGGTAAAATGCCCGACAAACAGGTTCTTTTTGTCAACGTCCTTCTTTTCGGTTTTTACTTCCCCCTTCTCACCTCCATTGCGCTCCTCATCGTGTACAAGACCAAGCTGTTGTATTCCTATCTTAAGTACAAGCATAAATTCCCTGTGCCCGATAAAAATTTCGATGAGCTGCCGCTCGTCACCATCCAGTTACCGCTTTATAATGAAGACAGCGTGGTCGAACGATTAATCGCCTCCGCCATAGCAATAGATTACCCCAAAAACAAGCTCGAAATCCAGGTGCTCGATGACTCCACCGACCCGGAAGCGGTCACCCTCTCCCAGCGCGTGGTTGACCGGTACCGCGCCGAGGGCTATAATATTTATCTGCGCCACCGCACGCACCGCAAGGACTTCAAGGCCGGTGCGCTCGCCGAAGGGCTCGAGGTGTCCAAGGGCGAGTACGTGGCGGTCTTCGATTCCGACTTTGTGATTCCCGCCAATTTTCTCAAGGACACGGTCAATTTTTTCACCCATCCGGGTGTGGGCATGGTCCAGTGCCGCTGGGGCTTCATTAACGAAAAAGATTCCCTTCTCACCCGGCTGCAGACCACGTATCTTAACGGCCACTTCATCATCGAACACACGGCCCGCAACCGCAGCGGCCACTTCTTCAACTTCAATGGTACGGCCGGAATCTGGCGCAAAGAGGCCATCCTTTCCAGCGGCGGCTGGCACGGCGACACACTCACCGAAGACCTCGACCTTTCGTACCGCGCCCAGCTCAAAGGCTGGAAGTTTATTTACCTCAAGGACCTTGTGGCCCCGTCCGAACTGCCGCCCACGCTGGACGCCTTCAACGGCCAGCAGTTCCGCTGGGTCAAGGGCATGGTCCAGGTGCTTTTCAAAATGTTCCCGGTCATCTGGCGGAGCAAGGTCTCCATGCCCACCAAACTCGACGCCACCTGCCACCTCTTCTCATCCGCGGGTTATGTCTTTTCAGTCATCATTTCGCTCATCACCCTGCCTATTCTTATTTTCTGCAAGGAATACATTGACATCCATTTCATGTGGCTCGCCATCCTGTTCGTGTTTGTCAATTGCTTCATGATCTGGCTGTTCTACTTCATCGCCGAATACGAGGCGCGTGGACTCAAACCAGCGACCGTGCTTTATCCCTTCCTGCTGCTTCTCTTTTCCATCGGTTTTTCCCTGAACGGCGTCTATGCCATCAAAGAGGCGATCCTCAAGAAAAAGAGCCCGTTCATCCGTACGCCCAAGTTCAACCAGCAATTCACCGGCAAAATCAAGTCTGAAAACAACGCGAGCCCGGTCTACAAGGCCACGGTGCTGGTCGCGGTCTATTACCTGGGTCTCATTGCCTACATCGTGGCCACGCAAAAGTTTGTACTTGTGCCTGCGGTCATGTTTTTTGCGCCCGGATATTTCTGGCTTATCTGGATCCGCTTCCGGGAAAAGGCGCTCTTCCGTTCCGTTTCCAAATGACGCTTTGCGCCGCGTGTCGCTACATCCCCAATTTCCGCATTTTTTTTCCAGAGCGTGGTGCGCGACACGCCCAGTGCTTTGGCCAGCATTGACCGGTTGTAGCGCACCTGCACCAGACCCGCTTCAATTGTTGCGCGTGTAAGCGGCAAGGGCGGAAAACCCGGCACCAAGGCCGGCTCCGCGCTTTTTTCCGTGTGGCCGAACCGGTACATGCGCAGGCTCTGCGGAAGGCCAAAGACCTCGATGACACTTTTTTTCGTCCGCACAAAGGCGTGCTCCATGGCGTTCTCCAGCTCGCGGATGTTGCCCGGCCAGTCGAAGTCAAGGAAGAGCGCCATGGCGTCCTCATCCACCTTTTGTATCTCCTTCCCGGTTTCCGGGTTGAACTTTTCGATGAAATAGCGGACGAGGAGCGGGATGTCCTCCTTTCGTTCGCGTAAAGAAGGCATGCGGATGGGGATGACGTTCAGCCGGTAGTACAGGTCCTCGCGAAAAAGGCCCTGTTTTACGAGCGCGGAAATGTCCTTGTTGGTGGCTGCGATGATACGCACATCCACTTTGACCGTTGCGCCAGACCCCAGCCGTTCAAAGCTTCGTTCCTGCAGCACCCGCAGCAGTTTGACCTGGACCGCGGGAGAGAGGTCGCCGATTTCGTCGAGGAAGAGGGTGCCGCGATCCGCCAGCTCAAAGCGGCCCGGTTTGTCGGCGTGCGCGCCCGTAAATGCACCGCGCACGTAGCCAAAGAGTTCACTTTCAAGCAATGTCTCGGGCAGGGCGCCGCAGTTGACCTTGATGAAGGCACGCTCCCGGCGCGGGCTCTGAAAATGGATTGCGTCCGCGAGGAGTTCCTTGCCCGTGCCGCTTTCGCCCGAGATGAGCACCGTGGCGTTGCTGTCCGCGACCTCCTCGATGAGGTCGTAGATTTCCTGGATGGCCGGGCTTTTGCCCACCATCTTTCCGATGCGGCTGCGCTGCTCCACACTTTTGCGCAGGGTCGACAGCTCCTTTTCCGCGCAGAGGTGTTCGGTGATGTCGATGAGGCTTTCAATGGCGCCCACGGGCTCTTTTTCACGGGAGTAAACGACCTTGCCGTTCCGGAGGACGTGGATGAGTTTCCCATCCTTCCGTTGGAAAGAGCAGCGTACGTCGCGTACCTCTCCAAGACGATACAGGCCGCAGTTCATGACCCCTTTTTTGCATTCAAAAGCGCCACAAGTACTCGATTCCAGAAAACTGCAATGCTTTCCAACTGCTTCGTCCGGAGCATACCCGGTGATACGTTCCGCGCCGCGGCTCCAGTAGCGGATGGTCCCTTCGGTATCGATGATGAAATTACCGCCGACGAGGTCATCAAAGATTTCCGGGAAGGACATGTGTTTGAGGATTGAACGTAATTCCACCTCGCCCCCCTTTCCCCCCATCTCTCGCCCCTCGACTCCGCTCGTGGATCGAGAGATTGGGCTGTGTCTAATAATTAACAGTGTGTTATTAATATAAACAAAACGTTAATAAGTGTCAACTTACAAGATATCTTATTGATTTTAAATCAGTTGTCTATGATTTTCATATGCGAAGGCTTTACAAGATATTTAAATCCTAATAGCGTAAGACGTTATAATTATTTGCGTTACAATAACATTCGCCCCCCTCTCTCGATCCCCGAGCGGAGTCGAGGGGAGAGAGGGGGTGAGGTGAGTCTTTTCAACACCTTACCTTTTGGCACGCCTTCTGCATTACTATCAAGGAATAAAAAAGGGTGGTACTATGGCAACAACCGCACAAAATCTTGCTCATGTCAATGACATCAATTTCAAGACCGAAGTCATTGATTCCGAAGTACCTGTCCTGGTAGATTTCTGGGCTGAGTGGTGCGGACCCTGCCGCATGCTGACCCCTATTATTGAAACACTGGCTGGTAAATATGTGGGGCGCGCCAAGGTGGTCAAGGTAAACACGGATGAGTCGCCCATGGCTGCCGCGCTCTATGAAATCAGCGCCATTCCCACGGTGATCCTGTTTTACAAAGGATCGGTTCTGAACCGGGCTGTGGGTGTGCAGCCGAAAGAGGTCTACGAGCGGCTCATCGAATCGGCAACGCATTCATGAAAGGAAACGAACGCATGGCAATAAAAATCATCGCAGTCGTGGCCGGGGCCGGGTTGGGTTATGTTTATTACCGGGTCATCGGATGTCACGGAGGCTGAGCGCTGACGGGAAATCCCATCACCTCCGTCGTGTACGGGGCGGTCATCGGTTATCTGTTATCCTCGTTTATTAAATGAAGGAGCGACACTATGCAACTCAGTGAAAAGGCGGAAAAGGGAATCCAACAGCTCCGGGAAAAAGGGAGCGCCAAAGAAAAATACCTGCGTATTTTTATCGAAGGATTCGGCTGAGGCGGGCCGAAATTCGGCGCTGCCCTGGACGGGCAGAAGAAGGATACGGACGCATCGGAGACCGTTGGTGGAATCGAAGTCGTGTACGAAAAGCGGCTTGTGGGTTTTCTCGACAACGCGGTCCTCGATTACAAGAAAAACTGGTACGGCGAGTCAGTGTTCACCGTCAACCTGGGCGGTTGCTGCTGAAAGTTGTGCAGGTTCTTTCCAGGTTCCTGATAATTGTATATTTTGAAGTCAGTAAAGAGCATTTTATTTATATTCAATAAACCATCAACTAAGGAGTTCAAAATATGGCCGGCATCAAGGGTACAAAGACTGAAAAGAACCTGCTTAAAAGCTTTGCGGGCGAATCCCAGGCCCGCAACCGCTATACCTACTTTGCGAGCGTGGCGCGCAAGGAAGGTTATATCCAGGTCTCCAATGTTTTCGAAGAGACCGCGGACAACGAAAAAGAGCACGCCAAGCGCATGTTCAAATTTCTCGAAGGCGGCATGGTGGAAATCACTGCCTCCTATCCGGCCGGTGTTTTGGCCACAACTCCCGAGCACCTCAAAGCCGCGGCTGAAGGCGAAAACGAAGAGCATACCACATTGTACCCGTCATTTGCCAAAACCGCGCGCGAAGAGGGTTTCCCCAAGGTGGCTGAAATGTACGACGCCATCGGCGTGGCGGAAAAGCAGCACGAAAAGCGCTACCGCGGCCTCCTGGCGGGCATTCAGACCGACAAGGCGTTCAAGAAGGCGTCACCTGTCAAATGGCGCTGCACCAATTGTGGCTACATTCACGAAGGGAACGCGGTGCCCGAGACCTGTCCGGCCTGCCTGCATCCCGGAAAATATTTCGAAGTGCTCGCGGAGAACTGGTAACGCATCATTAACACTTGGAGTCAACCATGAAAAAGTACGTCTGCGCTGTCTGCGGCTACGTGTACGACCCGGCCAAGGGCGATCCCGATAACGGCGTGGCGCCCGGCACCCCGTTCGAAAAATTGCCCGCGGACTGGACCTGCCCTGAGTGCGGAGTGGGCAAAGAAGAGTTCTCCCCTGAAGTCTGACATGCCGGGATTTTTCCGGCGTGGCTAAAACCGTATGGCCGTCATTGACATCAACAACGGATACCGCCGGATTACCGTGTCCGATAGGGGGCGCAGCCTCCTCTCCATCCTCCATAATAATGATGTATTCATTCCCTCTGCCTGCGGGGGGCAGGGCGCGTGCGGTTATTGCCGCGTGCGTGTTCTTCAAGGAGGCGGGCCGGTCACGGACAGGGAAAAAGTGCGCCTCAAGCCCGAGGAGCTGGACACGGGACTCCGGCTTTCCTGCCAGATTGAAGTGGAGGACGACATTTCAATCGAAATCCCGGCCCAGCGCTTTACTTCCAAACGCTTTACAGCCAAGGTCGAATTCAAGCGCCTGCTCACGCCCACCATCCTCCACCTCCGGCTGACGCTGACCGTTCCTACGGAAATCACGTTTGTTGCCGGACAGTACGTCCAGCTCGAGTCCAGGCCCATGGGCGCAGTGCCTGCGGTGTCACGCGCTTATTCCATCGCAACGCCTCCTTCGCAAAGGAACGCTGTGGAACTTATCCTCCGCCGCCTTCCCCACGGCATCAGCACCACCTGGGCCTTTGACCATTTGCATGAAGGGGAGGAGGTGGCTTTTACGGGCCCGCACGGGAGCTTCCGTCTGTCGGATACGCAGGCGCCGTTTATCATGGCCGCGGGTGGAAGCGGCATGGCGCCCATTCGCAGCATTCTCTACGACATGAACGATAAGGGCATCCGGAGGCCTGGTACTTACTTTTTCGGCATGCCAGCGGAAGCGGACCTGTTTATGAACGATGAAATGGCGTCGCTTGCCGCTGCGTTGCCTGATTTTTATTTTGTCCCTGTGGTCATGCGGTCCGGTGCGGACTGGAAGGGCGACACGGGTACGCCCATTGACGCAGTGGAACGGCGTTTTTCGGATCTTTCCGCCCATGAGGCCTATCTCTGCGGGTCGCCCGGCATGATCGAAGCATGCATCCGGAGCTTTACCGCGCGCGGCATGAAGGAAAGCGCAATCTTTTACGATAAGTTTTAAATATGACAAACGAACTGGACCCGTCCGACCGCTCGCTCTCCGGTTTTCTTGGCGATGATTCGCGCGCCTACGCGGACATTGTTGAATCCGACGCGCGTGCGCTGGCTTCCAGCGGTATTGAAAAAGGGCTTCTCCTGAACGGCCTCCGCGACACTTTTGACCGTGCGCGCGCGGCCCTGGGCGCTGAAATCGAAGTCCTGCCCGGGCTCACGGTGGTTTACCACGAGGCCAAGGGCCGCGTGAGTTCGCCGTTTAAGAACGATGGTGCCTTTGAAAAGGGCGAGGCTGTGCTCACGCAGGCCGGCACGGGTGAGCGGTTGATACTTTCAGCTCTGTCCCTGCACCTCATGGAACAACACGGCTTTTTCCAGGGACGTGGCGCTTACTTCCGCGTGGAGCCCCTGCTGGCCGCGGACATGCTCCGGCTCATCGATAAAAGTACGCCCCGTGTCTTTCCCGGCGTACCGCTCGCGCCCGGTAAGGCCGCGGCCGCGGTCTGCCTTTACGCGGCGCATCACCACCGCAGCGTGGCCGAATATGACCTCGCCGGTGAACCGGATATTGTACGGGAGACCGCGCGGTACGAAAGCGCGCTTACGCAGGTGGCCGATGAACTTACAAAGGCCGCGGCCGAGGTCGAAGCCTCCATCGGCAAGGCCGAGGCTGAAATTTTCATGGCGCAGTACCATATCTTACGCGATCCCGAGGTTTCAGTAAAAGTGCGCGCCAACATCCGGCAGCAGAAAAAGAACGCGGACTATGCCGTGAACGCGGTCTATCGTCAATACGAAGAGAGCTTTGAAAAGCTGGACAACAGCTACCTCAAGGAGCGCGCCAATGACATCGCGGACATCCGGCGCCGCGTGCTCGACAAGCTCCAGGACGTGTCGCCCGGCTTCCTGTGCAAGGGCCGTAATTCCTGCTCGCGCGGGCAGGGTCGCATCATTATCACCGAAACGCTGACGCCCGCCATGATTGCTGGAACGGACTTCACCCAGGTTCGCGGTTTTGCGACCGAGCACGGCGGCAAGGGGTCGCATGCGGCCATCCTCGCACGGGCGCTGGGCATTCCGGCCGTGTCGGGCATCCATGGGATCATGGAACTCGTCCGGTGCGGGGACCGGGTGCTCATTGACGGTGACAAAGGCATGGTCACGCTCCATCCGGGTGCAGGGGAGGACTTCGGTCTCCTGCCGGGTGCGCCAGAGGAAGCGACAGGCGCGTCCGTATCGCTGCCCGGCACCGAGGCCCTGGCCAATGTGAACATGCCTGAGGAGCTCGAATGGGCGCAACGGGTGCACGCGGATGGTGTGGGCCTGTTTCGCACGGAGTTTCTATTTGTCAAGTCCAACCGGCTGCTTTTGGAGGAGGAACAGGTCCGGATCTATTCCGAGGTCGTGAAAAAGATGGAGGGAAAGCCCGTTACTTTCCGGCTTCTGGACGTGGGCGGGGACAAGCCCCTGCCGTTTCTGCCCATTGAAAAAGAGGAAAACCCCGCGCTTGGCTGGCGCGGCGCGCGTTTTCTCCTTGGCAATCCCGACCTGCTGCGCACCCAGCTGCGCGCGCTCGCGAGGGCCTCGGCTGCGGGGCCGTTGCGCGTGCTCTTTCCCATGGTCATCGATGCGGAGCAATTCCGGGCCCTCGCGGCCGAAGCCGAGACTGCCGTATCCAATGTCCGCGCCGACCGCGGGCGCATAAAACTCGGCGCCATGTTCGAGGTCCCGAGCGCGGTGTTCGAAGCCCGTGCCATCCTGGCGCTGGCCGATTTCGGGAGCATCGGCAGCAACGACCTTGTCCAATACCTGCTGGCCGTGGACCGCAACAATGAGCGTGTGCAGAACGACTACAACTCCGACCACCCGGCCCTGTGGGCGGTCCTGGATGCGCTTTCACGCGCGGCCCGGGACGCCGGCCGACTGTTGTCGCTTTGCGGCGAAATGGCGGCCGTGCCGGGTGTGGCGGGCCGGCTGTATGACATCGGCATCCGCTCGCTTTCCGTGAGCCCCCGTTTTGTTCCCGCGGTGCGCGCCGAAATGGCCCGCCGCGCGTAAACCCACCCCCTCGCCCCCTCCCTCCCGCGACGGCAGGGAGGGAGTTTGCCTGATGAATAACCAATAAGAATTCACGACTTGTTTACCAAGAAGGACAATACTAAAATTCCAAAAATAGCAGGCAGAATGGTGGAATTATTATTCAGAGAATGCCCCCTCCCTTTTTCCGAAAAAGGGAGGGGGAAAGGGGGTGGGTTTCCAGTTCAGCTTTTCCAGAGGCCGTGCTTGTTGCAATAGGCGCGCGCGGAGACCGGGCCGAACTCACCGTCGAACACAGCTTCGGGTTGGTCACCGGGTTTGAGGTAGCGGAGGAGCACCGCGTTTTCCGTGTGCAGTTCCACGAACTCGATGTAATGGTCCGGGTCCATGGGATGCGCCACGGCGCCGACTTTGACAACGACCCGGGTGGCTGATTTTTCAATGATTGGCACGTGCTTTTCCTTTGCCGCGTCCACCGTGTTCTCCACCAGAAGCTTCATCTCTTGACCGCAGCACACCAGTGTGCCGCCGCCTTTATGCACTACCTCCACAATGTTGCCGCAAAGGCCGCACTTCCAAACTTCCTTCAATGCTTTGACCATAGGACCTCCTTATCAGATGATAATTAGTTTTCGTTGCCGGTTACGCGATTGCGGCGCCTGCACCTGTGGCCGGGGGTACGAACACGCGTTTGGCCAGCTCCTGATCAATCATGAAGAGCCCGGCGCCCTGGCCGCCCGACAGGCGGACCTTGTTCAATACCTTGGTGAAATTGGCCTCCTCTTCGACCTGTTCATCGATAAACCATTTGAGAAAACTCACGGCCGCATGGTCGCTTTCCTTGATGGCGAGGTCCATGAGCGCACTGATGCGCGCGGTCACGAACTTTTCGTGTTCCAGGCCGTAAGTGAAAAGGTCTTCAGGAGTCTTGTAGTCGGTCTTGGGCCCGTCGATGGGCTTGAGGAGCAAGGTACCGCCTCGGTCGTTCTGGAAGTTGTAGAACTTCATGGCATGCATGCGCTCTTCCTTGGTCTGCACGTCCATCCAGTTGGCAAAGCCTTCGAGGTCATGGTCGAGGCACCAGGCCTGCATCTGTAGATAGAGGTACTCGGAAAACAACTCCTTGTTGATTTGTTCGTTGATGGCGTCCTGCAGTTTCTGGGAAATCATGGCCGGATTCCTTTCATTAATTTCATCGATGCCGTTTAAATATACAAAAAGAGTGTGCCTGTGGGTAGGGAAAGAACGGGGCCATGTGTTTGCTTTACAGCTTTGCGCAATAGATGTATATTTTATTGTAATGCTGTTGTTTGATGCAATCACCCCAATACCGCCGTTTTCCTGTTTTATAAGACAGTACGGGAGCGCCGTTGGACTTGTGCGGTTGCAAAACAGCTGGATGATACAGGTTTTCTGATTACCGCGTATCCGACGGACAAAATCAAGGAAGGGACAAAAATATGGCCACAGTAAAAGTATCGCACGATCGCGAAGGGAATACCATGACCGTATGGTTTGGAGACTCCTCTCAGGAATACATCTGCGAAGAAACAGGCGAGGAAATTTTTCTCATGAAGGACCGGAGCGGCCATGTCATTGGATTTGAGAAATTGAATTTCCTCCCTGCCAATGAAAAGAGAGCGGACATCTCCTTTGAGAGTGTTTCCGTATAAGCCGGAATACTCGGAATTCACGTCTAAAGAACAGCGTTCCAAAAATAAATGGCCAAACCCCCAAAAAGTCTTTTTGTCTGCCAGTCGTGCGGGAGTAAGTACCCCAAATGGTTGGGCCGCTGTACGGGCTGCGGTGAATGGGAGACTCTGGTCGAGGAAACCGAGGCGTCTCCTGCGCGCGAAGGTGCGGCCTTGTCCGATGGCGGACCGCCTGTACCGCTTACACAAGTGGAAAAGGAGACGCACGCACGCGTACACACGCACAGCACGGAACTTGACCAGGTACTGGGCGGCGGCATTGTGCCGGGCTCCCTGGTGCTGGTGGGCGGTGACCCCGGCATTGGCAAATCCACGCTCCTGCTCCAGCTTTCGTACGCACTGGCCCGGCAGGACAAAAAAGTTCTCTATGTGTCGGGCGAGGAATCCGCAGGGCAGATAAAAATGCGTGCCGAACGGCTGGCCGCAGAGTCGGAGCGCATCCTGCTTTACGCGGAAAACGATTTGTCAAAGGTCCTTGACCAGATTGAAAAGCTAAAACCCGACCTGGTGGTCATCGATTCCATCCAGACCGTGTACCATCCCGACATCCCGTCCGCGCAGGGGAGCGTGGGCCAGGTGCGCGAGTGTGCGAGCCGCATCATGCGCACGGGCAAGCGCCTGCATATTCCGGTCTTTCTCATCGGCCATGTCACGCGCGAAGGCAGCATTGCGGGCCCGCGCGTGCTGGAGCATATCGTGGACACGGTGCTTTACTTTGAGGGCGACCGGAACAATGTCTATCGCATCGTGCGCGTCATCAAGAACCGGTTCGGCGCGGCCAATGAAATTGCCATCTTTGAAATGAAGGGCCAGGGCCTGGAGCAGGTCCTCAACCCCTCCGAAATATTCCTGTCCGAGCGTAAGGAACGGGCCGTGGGTTCCATTGTCACCTGCGCGCTCGAAGGCACACGCCCTCTTCTCATCGAAATTCAGGCCCTGGTGGGCCGCATGAACTTCAACTATCCCCAGCGTACCTGTACCGGCATTGACCCCAAGCGTCTTTCACTGTTGTGCGCGGTGCTGGAGCGGGCCGGGGACTACCCGCTCTCCACGCACGACATCTTTGTGAACATCGCGGGGGGCTTTAAAATGGATGAGCCCGCACTCGACCTGCCCGTTGCCTGCGCGGTGGTGAGCAGTCTCCTCAACAAGCCCATCGACAAAAAGGTCTGCGCCATGGGCGAGGTGGGGCTTTCGGGCGAGGTGCGTTCCGTGAGCTTTCTTGAGACCCGGCTGCGTGAGGCGCAGAAGCTTGGGTTCAACCGGGTGCTTATTTCCGCGAGCAACGCGAAAAAGATAGCGCCCAACGCGTCCTTGCAGGTTACGGGTGTGCGCGACGTCGAAGAGGCCATCCGGCTTCTCTTTTAAAGGAATCGTATGCCGTCCAAACCCACGGCCCAGATTTATCGGGAGTCCGACATTAAAACCGCGGGGAAGCTCAAGTCCCTGCTCCTCCTCTTTGATCGCGCGCTGGTATTGCTGCACGAGGCCCGCGATAACGAAAAGAAGCGCGGCCCGAACATCGTCAAGGTCCAGAACATCCTCGCCCAGTTCGAGCATTCGCTCGATTTCGAGAGCGGCGGACTGGCGGGCGACCTTTTTTTCCTGTACGACTACCTTTTCGAAGAGCTCCAGCGCCGTGACGAGCGGGCCATCGACACCGCGCTCAGGATGGTCGGCGATCTTCGTACTGCATTTGCGGCTGTGTGCCGCAAGCCGGAATAGGGACTGGGGCCTATAGAACGAACGCAGATTGTGAAGCGGGTGCAGCTCGTCCGGTAAGGCGGTCTTAGAAATACCAGGCGGTGTAAAGTCTGAAGCCGCCGCCCGAGAGGTCGACGCTCGCGTCGTTGATGTTGACCACGGACGGAAGCGAGCCGGAGTCCTGATTCTTGAAAAAATAGAAGCCTTTGTCCCGGACTGACGGAAGCTCCGCCTCCGAAAAGACCACGTCATGTTCGCCCTGCGGGAGCGTTTCACCGTAAAAAACCCTGCTGAGATCCGAAATGTCTCCGGTCCCGTCAAACCGGGAGGCATTCACCCGGGTGTATTCACCGACAAAACCCACTCCTAAATGGCGGCCGAGCGCGACTTCAAGTCCGGCGAAGAAACTAATGCCGATTGCAAACGCAGAGACGTTCACGTTTGACATGATGTTTTCATTTATGTTGAGGGCGGGGTTGGGATGGTCGGCGACATGGTTCCCGTTCATTTCAAGACTGTAGTTGGTCAAGGTAAACATGACGTCCGCGCCCAGCTGGGCCCTGACACGGCGGGGATTGGTGATAAAGGAAAGGCCGATGCGTGACGGAAACTGGACGATTTCGTTATACACAGTCACCTTGCTGGTGATTTGCGGTGTGAACAGCCCCGTGTCGATGATGGCGAGTTCCGCCTCTTGGTTTGCACTCAGGCGGGAGGCGGCTATCCGTAAAATGAAATTCTGACGAATGGCTTTATGATAAAAGATTTCGAAACCGACCCGTTTGAGAATGGATGGATCGCCTCCGCTGGAATCAAGCGACAGCCCCCGAGAGGGCTTGGGCGTTCTTAAGAAGTTCAGGGCCTCGTTGAATTCCGGATCAATATTATGAACGACCCAGGAGACGCCCACGCCGTTGCGGTTGACGCTCCAGGGCTTTGCGCCGGCCGCTACAACCGTGGGCATGGGCTCCGGCTGGACCGCGGCCACGGTGACTGCCGGGGCCGGGGAAGGGGCGGCAGCGGGCGCGGGTTTGTTGCCCGTAAAATAAGCGGCTGCTGTCTTCATGGCGCCCGCAAGGTCCTCCATGGGGCAGCGGCATTCGCCCGAATAGGTGTCCATCATGGCGCCGGTCTTGACATCAATGACACGCAGGTTGATAAGGTAAACCGTGCCGAGCTGGCCGATGCTTCCGGCCAGGATTTTTTCAACCCCGAGCAGCTGGCCCATTTCCACGATGCAGGCCTTGTCGTCGCATGCGCCGCTCTGCTGAAAGCCTTGTTCTTTGAGGATGTTGTCCATTTCGCCCCGTTCCATGACCTGGAACATGCCCGTGTTGAAAAGCTCGGCGCGCAGGCGGTCTGAAAGGATGCCGGCCGAAGATTGCAGGCCCCCTTCGGCCCGGAGGTTCATGACCGCAATGTTGGTTTTTTTTGCATGGCCTGCGGACTGAGGGGAAAGGGCGGGAGCCTGCGCGGAAAGGCTCAGCGCTGAAAAAAAGAGGATTGCGGATATTCGGTGCAAGTTTTTCATTGGGATGACACCTCTGGAAAAATGTTGAAATTAATATAAATTATTATCATTTCTTCCGTTCAAATTAATAATTTATTATAATTCTATAATAATCTAAAATCCAAACAAGAACCATTGTTGGAATATATGCGGTTTTTGCTCATTCTTTCGCTGCTCTGCGCGTTTGCCAATGCCGCGCCCCCCAAATCAGGCCCCAAAGTCGCCTATTCCGCCATCGACACTTTCCCACCGGTGATCACTGTGATCCCGGTTGGCGGCACCTATACGCAGGAACTTTCCGTTTCCTTTAAAACGAACGAGGCGGGCACCGTCTATTATACGTTGGACGACTCCCCGGTCTCTGAAAATTCCACCCTCTTCACGGGACTGCTCCGGGTCATGACCGAGGGGAAGACGGTCGTCCGGTTCATGGCCATGGACCTGGTTGGAAACAAGTCGAAGGAACAGCGCGTGGAATATTTCCTTGACACGCGACCGCCCAGCCTGGAGATCACCCCGCCGAGCGGCAGCTTTGGGGGGGCTGTTGACGTTAAGCTCCTTGTGAGCAAACCCTCCAAAATCTACTATACCCTTGACAATACTGTGCCCACGGAAAAGGCGCGCGTTTACGCGAGCAACCTTTCCGTCACCGCCACCTGCACGCTCAAGGTCATGGCCGTGGACGGGGTCGGGAACCGGAGCCGCGTCGAGGCGGCCTATTATTACATCGACCGCGACATCCCGGTTGTCACGGTCGAACCCGAGGGTGGCCTGTTCCAAAAGCCCATCAAGGTGGTTCTTTCGTCGGGGCCCAATGTCCGCATCCTTTATTCCCTCGATGAGTTTGCGCCGCTCACTTCCTACACGCTCTACACCGCTCCGGTGCCGGTGAAGGGCGGACAGACCGTTTTCAGTTTCTACGGGGAAAACCAGGTCGGCACCCGTTCGGATGTCGTCAAGAAGGTTTACACCGTGGACATGTATCCGCCCAAGGTCACGGCCATGCTGCGCGACGTGGGCGATCGGCGGGGCATCACGCTTCGCGCCAACGAAAAAGCGGTGATGACCTACACGCTCGACGGCCGGACGCCGGACGCCCATTCCACCCCGTACAAGGGCGACATGATTTTTGTGCCAAAGACCGGCGTGCTTGTGCTGCGGGTCTATGCCCGCGACCCTGCGGGCAACGAGATTGATGCGTTCGTCCAGAAGTACAGCTTTGACGCCGTGCCGCCCAAGGTCGGGGCCGCGCCCCTGCCCGGCACCTATAAC
Organism: Fibrobacterota bacterium; assembly: GCA_043802925.1. GTDB lineage: Bacteria > Fibrobacterota > OXYB2-FULL-49-7 > OXYB2-FULL-49-7 > JAEUSG01 > JAZDKP01. The sequence goes on from JAZDKP010000061.1 coordinate 19,832, forward strand.
CGGCCCTTTAGCGTGACTCTGTCGGCCAACGAGCCCTGCCGTATCCTTTACACGCTCGACAACACCGTACCCACCGAGACCTCGCCGGTCTACACCGCGCCCATCCCGCTCACCATGGACAGCCGGGTGGTCGTCACCTTCTTTGCCATGGATGATGCGGAGAACAAGTCCGAGCTTTCGTCGTTCACTTATTACCTGGACCAGACTCCGCCCCGGGTCGTGCCGAAAATTGAACGGCTCAAGGAAAAGGACAGCCTGCAGGTCACGCTCGAAATGGAGCCCAAGGCGTGTGTATATTTTACCCGCGACGGGCTCGCGCCCACACCGCAGTCTCCGCGTTACGAGGCGCCTTTCATGGTCAAGGCGGGCTCGGTAGTCAAGTACCTGGCCGTGGATTCCGCGGGCAACGGCACGGGTCCGGTGGAGCTTACCGAGGTCGCGCTACCCCGCGTCACGGCCTCCCCGCAGGGCGGCACCTTCAACACCACCCTTAATGTGATCCTTACCTCCAGCATCCCTGGAAAAATCTATTGCCGCCTCGACTCCCGCCGTGTTGAAAAGAGCGACTTCACCGAGTACAAGGCCCCCCTCTTTCTCAACGCCAACGGCCTCTATCGCGTCGCTTATTACTGTGAAGACAACAATGGCAACCGTTCCTCCATCATCGAGCAGAGTTATTTCATTGACATGTTCGCCCCTGAAATCAAGGTCTACACCCGCCGCCACCCTGCGGACTCCACCGTCACGGTCTATTTCGATTGTTCTGAAAACACGAGCATCTACTACACGCTTGACGGCACCAACCCCTTCATGAGCCCCACATCGCGCGTCATCGGCAACAAGTATTTCCTGGCCAAGGACAAACTCGTCTTCAAGCAGAACACGGACATGAAAATCAACTTCATCGGCGAGGACCTGGCCGGCAACCGTAGCGAGATGTACCAGTTTGATGTGAACCTGCCCACGGTCCTGGCCACCCCGGTCGAAGGCCGGTATAATGAAATCCTCAAGGTGACGCTGACCACCTACAACGAGGCCACCATTTATTTCACCCTTGACGGGAGCACGCCCACGGACCAGTCGACAATCTACCGGCAACCCATTGCCGTGACCCGGACCACCCCGCTGCGTTATTTCGCGGTGGACCGCTACGGCTTCAAGGGCCAGGTCAAGGGCGGTTCCTACGAAATCGACCTCCCGCCCCGCCCGGACATCAAAATCGAAAGCCCGCCCTTCATTGAAGGGCTGCCGCTTACGTTTGACGCTTCGGCCTCCGTGGACGAGGAGTCCGCGCCCGGCGCGCTGCGCTATCGCTGGGACTTCAACGGCGACGGCGCCTGGGACACCGACTTTCAGGAGGACCCGAAGGCAGTACGCATATTCAAGACCCCGGGCCTCCTGGATGTCACGCTGCAGGTGCGGGACGCGTCCGGGCTCATCGCCACCTTGGTCCGGCCCCTGCTGGTCATCAAGGACTGCCCGCCCGACATGGTGCCGCTCGCGGAGGGGGCCCGCGCCTACTGTGTTGACAGGTACGAGTATCCCAATATCAAGGACAGCCTGCCGCGCACAGGCCTGACCTGGGTTGAGGCGGCCATGGTCTGCCGCAACTCGGGCAAGCGGCTCTGCACCCTTTCGGAATGGCAGGCCGCCTGCAGCGGCCCCCACCGGTTCGATTTCCCCTACGGCATGGTTTACGACGCGGCCAAGTGCAACACCGAGGGGAGCGGGTTGTCCCGCGCGGGCCGCCAGCCCGAATGCCAGAACGGCAACGGGGTCTTTGACCTTGCGGGCAACGCCTGGGAATGGGTGCTTGACCGTGGGGAAGGCTACAACCGGGTCGCGGGCGGCAATCACCGTTACGCCAAGAACGCCCGGTGCGACGCCGTGTTCCCGAACCTCCTGTCCGCCCGGGAGGAAAGCGTGGGGTTCCGATGCTGCAAATAAGCGTCCGCGTCCGGTGGGTCGTTGCCCTGCTCGCGCTCTCTGCCGCGCTCCCGGCCCGCGCCTATTACCTCATGAGCACCGCGGTGGATCGCTACGCCGAGCCCGTCCGTCTGAGCGAGCTCCTCTTCCCCGAGGAATACTTTGACGTGCTCATTGAGTACCGTGGCGGCGACTACCGGCTGTGCATCCTCAAGCTCCAGGACCTCATCGGTCTCGGCCTGCCCGATGGCCGCCTCGATGCCTATCTCTTCATTGCGGGCGAGTGCTACCACCAACTCGGTCTCGACAAGTTCGCAGGCAGGATGTACCAGCGCCTTATTGACGAATACCCGGAGAGCCGGTATTACGCGCCCGCGGCGTACCGCCTGCAGGAGGACGCCTATTTCCGGGCCGACGACCGGAGCGCCCGGCGCTTTTACAACGTGCTTCAGGAGCGGTTTGCCAAGGAACCCATGGGCCGCGCCTCCTATTTTATCGAGGGCAAACGCCTTTACAAGCAACGTAATTTCGTCGAAGCGGAAAAAAAGCTGTCGGATCTGCCCGCGGACAACGAGCTGTATGCCCCGGCTGCGTTCATCCGGGCGCTGTGCGCGGTGGAGGGCAATAATTACGAAAAGGCGGTGCTGCTCCTCACCGCCGTGGTCCAGAGTTCCGCACGGCCCCTGCTCAAGGAAGAGGCGGAACTTGTCATGGCCGAGGTCTACCACCTGATCCGGCAGGATGCGACCGCGATCCAGCATCTGCTGCGCGTGTCGCCTGCCTCGCCCAAGTACGGCGAGGCGCTCCTGATCCTGAGCCAGATGCGGCTCGCGGAGGGTAACCTGCCCGAGGCACTCCGGCTGGGCGAGACGCTGCTTCGTTTTGGGAACGGCACCTACATGTTTGAGGCCGCCATGGTGCTCGAGTCCGCCTATCTGAGCACCGGCCAGGCGCGGAAAATCGACACCCTTCAGGACTACCTTGCACTGGAGGTCCGGAAAAAGAAGCTGGTTTTTGACCTCTATCGTGAAATCGACTTTCTTTCGGAAAAGCAGGCCGCCTTCAACAATTTCTGCCAGGAGCTGGGCGGCAAGGCCGTGACCCTCGCGCAGAAGCGGGCCGTGACGCAGGCCTTTACCGAACTGTCGGGCCGTATCGAAAGACTCAAGGCGGAAAACGGCGCGGTCCTGCGGACGCTTGATGACAAAGGCCGCCTCTCGGGTTCCTCGGGTATTTCCGAGGTCCGCTATATCGAGCTTCTGGACCGGCAGATTGAAAAGCTGACGCGCGCGGCCGATTCCCTGTACAGCGCGCTCACGCTCTCGGCCGCCAAAAAGGACTCGGCCAGCACGGCGGATGCGCAGCGGTTTATGCAGGAACGCGACGGTCTCCTTGCCCGGATGCGCGAGATGCGCGAAATCAAAGAGGACATCCGGTCCTACTGCCTCAACGAAAACGCCATTGTCAACACGACCGAGGGCGCGCAGGCCAAGTACGTGGACTGGAATTTTCTGCACATGGACGAAATGAAGGACCGCCTGCGCACGGTCAAGCTTGCGCTGGCGCGCAAACGGACCGAGGCGGAAAAGGACGCGGCCGCAAAGCCGGCCTCCCCAACCGTGCCGGTCGCGGCCCCCGCGCCTGCCCCTGTGCCCGGCAACAAGACCGGAGGCACGCCGTGAGCGCGCTTCGGATGGTCTTGGCCGCAGGGGCCTGCGCCGCGGTCTTTGCGGGCGTTGTCGCTCCGGAGCGCACCCTCGAGGAAGATTCGCTCTTCCTTGAGCAGCGCATCGTGGAGGACCGAGAGGCGCTCCTTGGTACGCTCAACACCCTCCTCCTCCGGTCGCCCACGGGCCGGTACGCGCCTGAGTTCCTGTTCCGGCTCTCCGAGCTCTATTACGAAAAGGCCGCCATCGAATTTGACACGCGATACCGGAAGTACGAGGAGGACTACGCCCGCTACGAACGGCATGAAATCAAGGAGGAACCGGAGTATCCCGAATACGATGTGTCCAACGTGCTGGCCCTGTACAAGCGTATTCTTAAGGACTACCCGTCTTCTGACCTCTGCGACGACGTCCTCTATTACACCGGGCTTTGCTACAAAAAAACGGACCAGGCTGACAAGGCCAACGCCGCGTTCGAGGTGCTGGCCAAACAGTACCCGGCCAGCGACTATTACGTGGACGCGCTCATGGAAGTCGGCGGTTATTACTTCAACAATCCCGCGGCCTACCAGGGCAAGGGTTTTGAACACGCCATCGACATCTACAAGGAAGTGCTCAAGTACCGGGAAAACCGGAAGTTTGTGGAGGCGCTGTACCGGCTGGCCTGGTGCTATTACATGCTCGACAAGTATGAGGAGGCCGTGACCGTGTTCCGCCACCTCATCGAGGAAATTGACGTTACGGAAAACTACGGGTCGGGCGGTGAGCACGAGACCCAGAACCCCATGTTCAAGGAAGAGGCCATCGAGTACATCGCGGTCAGCCTCTGTGAGGTGGACGATCTCAAGCGCACCCACCGTTTCCTTGATATGATCGGCAACAAGGAATATGCCCTCATGGTGCTCGGCCGCATGGGCGCCAATTACGAAGAACAGCTCGATTATGACAAGGCCATGGAATGTTACCGCGCCATGCTCGACACTTACCCGTCCTACGGCCGCGTGGTTGAGGGCAAGATGGGAATCATCCGCTGCTACGAGCGCAAGGAAGCCTACGAGGAGGCCCAGAAGGAAAAGGAAGACTTTTTTTCCCGCTACGCGCGCGGGACCGACTGGCAGGCCAAGCTTAAGGATTCCTCCTGGCGCAAGACGGCCGACTCCCTGGCCGTCAAATGCATCCTCTCCGTGGCGCAGTATCGTTACGTGGGTGCGCGCAAGAGCGGCGCTGCGGCGGATTACCAGCGCACCGTGGAGGGTTACCGCAAGCTTGCGTCGGTCTATCCCGAGGCGCCCGAAACCTACGAGGCCCTCTGGAGCACCGCGCTTATTTACGAACAAAACCTCGGCCTATTTGACGAGGCGCGCGTCCTCTATCTTGACCTGTCGCGCCGCAAGGACGAGGTGCACAAGCATCAGGCCGCCATCAATGCTATTGCCGCGGCCCAGCGGCTTCCCGATGGTGCCGGCCCGGACAGCGCCGGTCTCACTCTGCGCGAAAACCGCATCGTGGAGGCGTGCCAGAGCTACGTGAACCTTTTCCCCGAACGTTACGAGGGCATCGACGTGGCCCTCATCGCGGCCTCCATCTTCTACAACAAAAAGGAGTATCCCCGCGCGCTCAAGACCTACCTCCGCATCGTGCAGCGCATTGGCGACAAGGCCGACGCCAAACGGCAGGAGGCCATGCTCTACGCGGGCCAGTGCTATACCGGCCTCGGGGACCACGTGAGCGCGGAAAAGATGTTCGCCGACCTTTATGCCGCGGCGTCCGAAGGCAAAACCCGCGATGAGGCCCGGACCCGCATGGTGGAGTCCGCCTTCCAGAATGCGGAGCAGAAGCGGCAGGCCAAGGACTTCGCGGCCGCGGGCGAGCTTTTCCTGGCCATGGAGAAGAAATATCCCGACTACGTCAATATGGACATTGTGCTTTTTAACGCGGCCACCTCGTTTGAAAAACAGCAGTTCTGGAAACGCGGCGCCGAGACCTACCGTCGCATCGCGGACCGCTTCCCGCAGTCCAAATACGCGGCCGGCGCCCTGTTCAACGGCGCCACCTGCTTTGAAAACGACAGCGCGTACAAGGAGGCCATCGTCAACTACGAGCGCATCGTGACTTCCTATGCGGAGTCCGACCGGGCCAAGGACGCGCTCTACAACATCGGCCTCTGCTACGAAAAGCTCAAGGACTACGACAAAATGGCGGAGGCCAATGAACGTTACGCGGAAAAATACCCCGACTCCAAGGATGTCGAAGGCATGCTCTTCTCTTCCGCGAGTTTCTTTTTCAAGGCCGGGAAGTTCGACCGCGCCCAGCGTGCCTACGAAAGCTATCTCCGCCGATATCCCGGCTCTGCGGGCGAAATCGAGGCGCGTTACCAACTGGCCCAAATCCTCCTCAAGAACGGCAACAAGGGCGGCGCGGAAAGCGAGTTCATCGCGCTCATTGAGCGCAACAGGGCCCTCACGGCCGCAGGCAAAAATAACGACTATTATTCTGCCGAGGCGGCCTTCCAGCTTGCGGGCATCATCCGCGAACGTTACATGCTCATACCCTTCAACCAGCCGGCCAAGACCATGGAGATCCAGCAGAAGGAAAAGGCCGAGCTCCTGAAAAAGACCATCGAGGCCTACACTCGCGTCATTTCACTCAAATCCGAGCGCATGCTCGAAGCCGCGTACCGCATCGGCGAGGCCTACACGCACTTTGCGGAGACCTATTACAAGCAGGAACGCGATCCCAAGCTGGAGGGCACCAAGCGGATTATCGCGGAGCGCGACATCAACATGGCGGTGGTCGATTTTTACGAAAAGGCCATCGAGCCCTTTCTCGCGGACATCAACCTCGGCAAAACGCTCAAACTCGACTCCCTCAAGCCTGAGCAACGGCAATTTGTCGACCTCGCGCGGAAAACGCTCGCAGAAGTCCTCCTGTCACTCGGCTCCTACCACGAACGAGCGGCCAACGTGCTCTACAATTCGCCTGTGCCGGAAAAGCTCATGAAAATGCCGATCCAGTATTATCTTTACAAGCAGAAGATGGTGGAGACCGTGACCCCGCTTCTGGACCAGGCCTCCAACAAGTACCTGTCCGTCCAGAAGATGGCCCGTGAAAAGGGTCTGGGGGATTCGCTTCAGGCCGCATTTTCCGATTCGCTCGCCCGGTTGCTTTTCCGGCGCGGCTACGAATACGACACTCTGGCCGTGGAGGTGCTGAACAAGCCCCTTCTGCCCAAGGAAATGAAGGCCACCGAACGCGAGGATGTCACCTTCCAGCTCGAAGACGTGGGCTTTGAGCTGCAGGACCGCGCCATCAAGGCGTACGAAGAAGGGTATGGTTTTGCCAAGGACAATTCCATCCGGAATGCGTGGACGAATAAAATACTCGAGGCCCTCAAACGGCTGGACCCGCAGACCTATACGCCCAAGGACGTGCTCCAGCGCGTCGGCTTTGGCACGGGCCCCGGATGGTTGGAACGGCCCGATTCCGTGGCCTTCTGGTACCGCACCGAGTCCTTGGACAGCGCCTGGAAGCCCGCCACTGTCAAAAAATCGCCCGTTGCCGACAACGATCTCCGGCTCGAGGGCTTCCAGCCCGTGGGCTCCGGTTCCGGCACCAAGGCGTACCTCAAGCAGCTCTTTTTCCTTAACGGCAAGCCCACGGCCGCCACGGCCGTGATCCGGAGCCGGGGCAAATACCGGCTTTTCCTGAACGGCGTGCTCATCTTCACGGATTCCACGGCAGGTCGTTCCTTGGCCCGGACCGATACGTTTGATGTCAAGAGTTATCTGAACGGCGGCGACAACTCGGTGTCCATCTCCTCGGAATTCACGGACGCGTCCATGGGCGCGCTCTTCGCGCTCTCCGCAATCGTTGACACGTCGCTCCATTACGAAACGCACCTGGGCCTGGAGCCCGCCCGGCCCGTTACGGCTGCGGCTCCTGCTCCGGCCCCGGTTTCTGCACCGCAGGCAGTTTCTCCAGCGCCCGCCGCTGTTCCTGCACCCGCGCCTGCTGTTGTACCTGCGGCATTACCGGCAACACCGGCCCCTGCGTCAACAGTCCCGCCTGTTGCGGCTCCGATTGTTGTTGCACCAGCGGCTCAACCCGTTGCAGTGCCGCAGACCGTGCCCGCTGTTCAGACTGCTGCCGCACCCAAGCCCGTGCCGCCGGCTGAAGCGCCAAAACCTGAACCGTTGGCTGCAAAGACCTATGCCGAGGAATTCAAGAACCGCGGCGAGCTCCAGAAGGCCGTTGTGGACGCGCAGGCGCGCGAAGTGGAAATGGCCAGGGAAATCAAGTCCGCGCAGACGCGCATCCGCGCGCTCAAGTATCGCATCGACACTGTCAACGATGAGATCAAGGCCATCGAAAGTGACACCCGGATATACCAGAAGATGCTTGATTCCAAATCGCGGTCGCGCTGATCCTTGCCATGGCAAACTCCCTACCTGTCAAACGGGCCCTTCTTGCCGTCAAAGTCCTCGTCACACTGCTCTTCGCCGGCTACCTGGTCGGAGGCAAGGCGGTGTCGCGCGATGGCCTCACCCGCGCCTTCACCGGCGCGGACCCGTTCTGGCTTGCACTGTCGTGCGTTGCGGCCCTCCTCGCGCTCATCGTCGGCACGGTACGCTGGCACGGATTCCTGAACGCGGGCGAACTTTCCCCCGCGTGGTCCGAGTCCGCGCAGTCCTTCCTTGGCGGTGCGCTCCTGGGGCTCCTGTCACCCGGCCGGAGCGGCGAGTTCGCCCGGGGCATGTTTCTCGACGGCCTTCCGCTGAAGCAGACCGCGCTCATCACGGTGGCGGAAAAGGTTTACTTTACCTTTTTCATCTTTCTCTTTGGCGCGGTGGGCGCTTTCGGGTCCGCGGGCATGCTCGCGCGCATCCTCGGCGTTTCCGCGTGGATACCCGTGGCCCTGCTCGTGCTCCTTGCGTTTCAGCTGGCGTGGATTGTACGGCGCGGCCGCGCGATCCGCTTCCGGCGGCTTTTTTCCGCCATGCCGGAGGTTCCCGGCAGCCGCCTTCATCTGCTTTCACTCTCCAATCTCGTCTATCTTCTCATGGTCGTCCAGCTCTATTTCATTTTGAACGCGTTTCAGCCGGTCAAAATGTCCACCGTGTTCGTCACGCTTTCTTTAAGCCTTATCGTCATGACGTTCTTTCCTTTTTCACTCGGAAATCTCGGTGTGCGCGAAAGCTGTTTCATGGCGCTGTTGTCCGTGCTCCAGGGCGTGCCTGCCGAGACCGCGGTGAGCGCAGGGCTCATCTTCTTTGTACAGAACGTACTCGTTCCGGCTGGCCTGGGCGTGCCCGCGGAGTTTATCCGGCTGCGGAAAAAGGCCGGCTCAAAGCAGGAAAGCTGAACCCTCTCATCGGGGACGGTTCGCAGGAGCCGAGGTAAGTTTACGTTGCGGAAGTGATTAGGCCTGCGGAATAGAGCGGTAGATTGGTTACTTTGCGCCCATGACTGCAGTCGATGATGCCATACGGAGCCAGGCTGATCAAGACGCCTGTTTTCAGTTTGTAGTGATCCATGTAGTCCAAAATCCCTTTTAACTGTGATCCTTTTATCCGCAGGGCGGCTTTGCATTCGACGGGTATGACATGGGATGGCTGTTTCACTATAAAATCAATTTCCGTTCCGGCGCTGCTTTTCTTCCAGCCCGAAAGGGGAGCGTTCCCGCGTGACAATTCAATGGCAAGCTGGTTTTCAATGACGCCGCCCAACGTGGTCCTGACCGCGGGATCGTCCTTTTCAAGCAGCCGGAGCGAGGGAACGGCCTGTTCCCGGAACTCACGCAAGACCCCGGTGTCGAATAGATAGCGCTTGGGATGAAAGGCGCGTGCCTGCTCGGGGGAAGGGCCGTGCTGGCGTGCGCCCATGACCATCTTCCAGTCTTCCATCCGGGACAATATTTCATTGATGTCCCGGTTTTCCCGATTGGAGGCGGACGGGATGACCGTCGTATTCTTAAAAGCATTCCCCACAAGATGGGCTACCGTGTCCGGATGGAAGCCGGTGCCTTTGTCCGGACACAGAAAATGATATTGATGAAATGAGTGTTCGGATTAATCACAATGGGTTCAATTCCCCGTAGCTTGCTACGGCTTGTTTGTCATTCCGGGCTTGACCCGGAATCCATCATCAGGTGGTGGATTCCCGCTTTCGCGGGAATGACAGAGAAAGCCTCTTTGCCTTTCGATACCCC
>JAZDKP010000062.1:0-2853 GCA_043802925.1 Fibrobacterota bacterium
GGGGTATCGAAAGGCAAAGAGGCTTTCTCTGTCATTCCCGCGAAAGCGGGAATCCACCACCTGATGATGGATTCCGGGTCAAGCCCGGAATGACAAACAAGCCGTAGCAAGCTACGGGGAATTGAACCCATTGTGATTAACAAGGAGAAGGTTTCCATGCCGAAATCTTTTGTGTTCTTGATATTCGCCATCGCAGCGTTTTTACCCGTTCGAGCAAGCGCTTCAGATATCGACACCCTCCGCGCCAATGTCACGAACTACCTGACGGCAACAGGGGCGGACACCACGGATCCCATTGTGGCACAGGCGTTGACTGACCTGGAAACCTCAGCCCGTTCCTACATGATCGCTTGCCTGCCCCGGGGCGGATGGCCGGACATCAACTATGCCGCGGCGCTGGCGGTTTCACCCTGGCCGGCCATGAACCATTACAGCCGCATGCGAACCATGGCCCTTGCCTATACGACCCGGGGACAGGGGTTGTTTCAAAGTGACAGCCTCTGTAATGCTATTGAACTGGCACTCGATTCCATTCATGACCATGTTTATTCCGGTGTATCCTTGGTTAATAATTACTGGTACTGGCTCCAGGGCCTGCCCTACACTTATGGCCAGACCCTTGTCCTTTTGGAAGGGAAGGTGGATTCTACGCTGTTTGCCCAGGCAGCGGCCACCATGACTTGGTTTTTTACGCATCCCAATGCCGATACCTGGGGAGCACCCGGCGATGCCATCAATGTGGCACTGGGACGGCTGTATTACGGGGTTATATCCGGAAGCACAGCGGCACTGAGCAAGGCGTACAGTCTGGCCAAAAAAGAATTTGGATCTCTCATAAGCGGCGACGGGATCTATCCGGATTTTTCCGCAGTCCACCATCAAACCCAGCTTTACATTGGCGCTTATGGCGCGCAAATTGCGGCAGACGGACCCCGTTATCAGCTTTTTACCCGTGGTACTGCTTATGCGTTGGGTGCATCCGAACTTTCCAAGCTCAACGGTTTTATTGCTGAAGCTACTGCCTGGTGCTTGTATGACAAATATTACGACCCTTCTGTTATCGGAAGAACGATCACACGCGTAAGCTCAAATGGCCTTGATGGATTAACCGGACTTGTACTCATGGCATCCCAGTCCGGCCCCTACCAGACATTTTTACAGCGGGTTTCAAAAAGGATGTTGGAATCATGGTTTTCTCAATTGCCTGCTGAAATTGCTTCCCTCGCTTCGGACATTTACAAAACATCCGAAACCGCGGCCTGGCCTAATGGATACAAAAATTTCTTTTCAACTTATTTTTCCGTACACCGTGGGCCCAACTACTACATGTCGGTTAAAATGATGGGGCCTGGCATCCAAAGTTCGGAACAGATCAACGGGGAGGGTCTAAAGTCCTGGCACTTGTCCGACGGCCTTACCTATATCTTTCGTTCAGGTGAGGAATATTATACCCACCACGTTTTTCCGACCTTGGACTGGAACAGGATGCCGGGCACAACGATCCAGAAAAAGTACTATGCGCCTATGGGTTTAGACACAAGGGGGGCAATAAACAATAACCCCTTTGTCGGTGGTGTTGAGTGTGGCAGGTACGGGGCCTCGGCCATGGATTTTTCCAGCTCCTTTCAGGCACTGACCGCTAAAAAGAGTTGGTTCTTTTTTGATGACGCAATGGTATGCTTGGGCAGTGATATCACTTGTCCTACCACAGATACGGCCGAAACAATTGTCAATCAGCGTCCCCTTTCGGCAAACGGTCTGCCTCTTATTGTGAACGGCTCAACCGTTACCTCGGCGCTGGGTTGGTCTGGAAAAATTGCAGATGCCTCTTGGGCAGCCTGCGACAGCATGGGCTATTATTTTCCCGGTGGATGTGAGCTCTCAGCAAAAGCGGTAACCCAGACCGGCCGGTGGAGGAGTATCGGTTCTGGCGATACAACACTGCATTCCAATCCAATGTTGACGCTCTGGATAAACCATGGGATCAATGCCGCTGGGGCAGATTATGCCTATGCCGTGCTCCCGAATAAAAGCGCAGCAGACATGGCCGCCTATGCTGCTACGCCCGGTGTGCACGTAGTGGCAAACAATGACACCTTGCAGGCCGTTGAAAACACCCCGTTGAATGCCTTGGGCGCCGTTTTCTGGAAGCCCGGTATCTGCGGCATCGTCCAGGCGGACAGCCCCTGCGTGGCCTTTTGGCGCACAACACCCGACAGCCTCTATTTCTCCGCCACCTATCCGCCGCATACTCAGCCCACCATTCATTTCACCCTGAACGACCCGCTTACCCTACTCAACTCATCCAAAACCATTACGGTCTCCACGGACAGCATCACGACCTCTGTTTCCTTTGTGTCGGAACAGGGCAAGACCATGCAGGCAACCTTCAGGAGAATACACAAGGTTTTCGGGTATGTCCGCGTCACGGTGACTGATTCTGTGTCCAACAATCCGGTTGCAGGCGCTTCCTGTACGGTGCGCAAGGCCTATTCTGTTTCCGATATCACCGATTCGTTGGGCCGTATCGTGTTAAAAACCGATACCGGGGCTAACCAGGTGGCTGTCCGGAAATTCTCCTGGCGTACCGCGTACGTGGCCCCTGTCCCGGTGCTGCCCGGCGAGACCACGGAGGTGGCCCTTTCCATGGTCAAATATACCCTTTCCGGGATTCGGCTCTTTCCGGATACGCTGGTATTGGGGCTGCTGGATACCGGGGCGTTCAAAGTCCTCGGTCTCTATCCGGATTCGAGCGTGGATACGTTGTCAGAGACGTTTGCATGGACGCTCTTGCCGGATACCCTGGCAGGTGTTTCTCCGGCGGGCCAGGTGACAACAGGCCTGTATGCCGGG
>JAZDKP010000063.1:0-15845 GCA_043802925.1 Fibrobacterota bacterium
GCCGAATGGATCGCTTGGTGAAACGCCTCAGCGCCCGCTTCCGCGTCGGGCCGATTGAATTTTATTCGATACGCCTCGCAAACATTGCAGGTCCCATTGGAACCGATTTCCAGTTTCGGATAGGTTTCGGGCAGCAGGCAACGGGTGCAGAATTTCATTTGCTTTATTTCATCAGCATGAGCGGCCGGGTCTGCATTGTCTTCCCCGTTGTGAGCCGACAGACATACATGCCACTGGCAAGACCGGTGGCCTTGAATTCCACCGTATGCTTTCCCGCTGCCTGTGTCCCTTTCATGAGCTGCGCGACCTTTTCGCCCTTGGCATTGAAGATGTCAAGCGAGACCGGCCCGGATTGCCCGAGTGAATATTCCAGCCGTGTCGAAGGATTGAACGGGTTGGGGTTGCAAGAGAGATATGGGTGAATCGTTGCGTTATCTGACGGGGCTTGAATCGATGTGTTTGACTTCCTGATGCTGTCCGCAAGCCGGTACAGGCTGTTCGTAATCGAATCCAGTCCGGCCGGCCAGGTATCGCCATCGCCATACGCATTAACCTGATATCCATTCAACGAAACAGTATAACCCGCACCCCCCACACTGCTGTCACGGTAGAAGTGTGCCAGGTCGTAGAAGCCATAGTCCGTCTCATAAAAACCGTGTGTTCCCACGATGTTGAACAGGCCCTTCAGCTGGTTTATCTTCTGCACGGAGAAATTTCCGGTCTTATGAATATCATCGGTGCCCCATCCGGTCGTACAGGCAAATTCAAATGTGCCTGAATTGTTGACCGCCAATTTATAATTCATCCAGCTTTGCGAATAGGAAAAGTAGAGCCAAACCCTATCCGGATTGCCGTAAGAATCGAGTAGGCTGTCACAATAGGCGCGCATGAAGTTTGATATGCTGTCGTAATCAGCGGTTTTGCTGCAGATAAAATCATCGGATGAAACATGGTGGCCGTTATAATCCATGGTGACGCCGCCCTCTGCAATCATCCGGCATGTGTCTTCCGAAGACAGCCAATTGAGGCCCATGAAATTGAAGCGTTCGAAAACCGCCTTGATATCATTCAACCGGGATGTTGGCAAGCTGTCGCACAGTTTTATATAGCCCGAGCCGATGCTGAAGCCCGAAAAATTCATGATTCCATCATTGGAAATTTCAAGCTCCCCATCACTCGTGAAACCCCAACAGGAGAAACCAATCAGCACATTCGAAGTGTCAGCCATCGTGTTGCCGGCAAACAGGCAAAACAACATCACGGTAAAAGCGGAAAGCATTTGTTTCATTCCCGGATCTCCATTTTTGTTTTTTGCTATTTATTCTAACAATTCAAATACAAGAAGCAGGCCCGGATACGGAGGCTTTGATTTCAAATGAGTTACGGTGGGCGGAAAGCGGGCAGCGCTATTTTTTGCAATAAAAAATTACATCAAAAAGAGCGGGAATGAGATAAATTATTTCAGAGGCCTGTCAGGGAGTCCTTTAGCGCAAAAGGCTGATGCGTTGAGAGAGATGCTTACCGTTCATTACGGCGCGCACGAGATAGCATCCCGAAGGCATCCGGCTGCCGACGTTGTCCGTGGCGTCCCATTGAAACTGGTGCAGGCCCGAAGCCAGGGGGCCCGCTGCAAGGGTCCGGACATGCCCCCCATTAATTCCGTAGATGTCAATTGATGTAACGGCAACGGTATTTTTAACCGTCACAGGCACGCGTAGCGATATTGTTGTTGCCGGATTGAACGGGTTGGGGGAAGCCGAAAGAAGCGCGCTGTCCGGTAATGCAGCATTGGCCAAGGTAACGCCGGTCGTGGCCGCTTGGCCATAAACCAGCAGGTGCATGGTATTGCCGTCTGTGGTCCAGTGTGCGGCTGAACCAGGTGTGGGGAATGTCTCGTCCTCTTGCGCGTAGAGCGTGATTTTACCCGGGCTTCCGGAACCGATGTTCGTCAGGAAGACGATGGCATATTCGCCCGAATATCCGTTATCCATGATCCATTGAATCTGCGGCGTCACATCTACGTTAAAAAACTGCTGGTCGAGTCCCGAGGCCGGCACATCGATGCGGATTGTCTGTTCAGCGGCCAGCGTATCGCCCGGCTGCATGAAGCCCATGTTATATTGCAGCGGATTCAGAGTGTCGCTCCAGACAGCAGTCAGCGGTATAAAGTAGGAGCCGTTGTAATGCGAGAGCGTGCGCTGGAAATCGGCCACGCCCACGCGGAGGTAGAGGGCGCCTGCGTTGCACTGCGGCACACCGGAAAAGCCATTGCGGTACTCTCCACGGATTTTGGCCGAGTCGAACCCAATATACGAATGAAAACCGCTGAACGACGCGGACCAGAAAAAGCTGCACCAGCCTGCATTATCAAGCGACCCGTTGCCGAGGGCAAAGCCGTCATTGCTCACTTCGGTCTGTTGCGAACGGGCGCCGGTCACGATTTTCTGCGTAAACAAGTAGTCCGGCGCAAGGCCGGGTCCGGGGCTGTTTTCCATCGTTTTGCCCCAGGACATGTTATACCAATACACATTCTCCGCTCCGAAGGTGTTCATCAAAAGCAGGGCCAAAAGAATGAGGCAACGGGTTTTCATACCATAACTCCCCATTTTGATATATGCAAGAAACCCGCCATGCCCTAACTTCCTGTTTTTCAACGTATTTCCTTTCCGGGGGAACGGGCCTTGGCCGCTTTTTGCAGCACCTTTTGCGTTAATCAGCAGCAGGGTCACCGCACCTCCTGGCAGCACCGGAAACCGATGTCATCCCGCGCACCGGATGTGGTTTTTTCGATGCGGAAGGTCCCGGAACTGTCGGAACTGATGAACGTGCCGCCCGCGTTCCAGTAATAATTTTTCCGTCCCGTGGAATCCATGGTATGGAAGAAGCCCACATCCGCGCGCACCCATTCCGCGGCATTGCCCGACAGGTCGTAAGCGCCGTAGACTGAGACGCAACCCGGTCGTGTTCCCACCGCCTCGGCCGTGACGCCGCTGTAGGGTTCGGTGTTGCATTTTGCCGGGTCGTACGTGGGCCCGTACGGATAGGCCCATTCCGCGTAGCCGCCGCTTGCGGCCTTCCATTGGTCTGCGGTGCAGAGCCGCTTGCCTTTGGACTGACAGAAGGTGTCGGCCTTGAAGATGTCGACGAACGTGGCCGGGCATTTATTGCACGAGGAGGCATGCGGCCGGAGCTCCGCGGGGCGCGAAGGATCGTACGTCTCCCACTGGGAATTCGTCACCTCGTACTTGTCGATGCAAAAAGAGAGGCCTTGCTTCTCGACCAGGATCATGCCGGATGAACAGGGGGCGACGGGTGCTCGTGTGGTAAAGGAATCGAAAGGCAGTGTATCCCCAGCGCCAAAGAGGTCGGCCGCGGTTATCCGGTAATAATAACGCGTGGAGGGAAGCAGCGTGCGCAGAAGCGTGTCGGGCAAGAGGCGGGTGAAGGAGTCCGTTACCGTTACGCTTGAATCCACGGTTGACGAATAGATAAGTGCGGGACTGGACGATGTGCCGAGGAAAAGAGAGACGGAAAGGTGTTCGCGCGATGTGATGCGGAGAAAGTCGGGGTCGCGCACCACGCATGAAAGCTGCAGGAGAAGCGGGACATCGGCCGCTCCGGTCTGCGGATAGACCACGCGTATGATTTCGGGCGCGCGGTTGGTGCGTGTGAGGCGGAGGGTATCGAGCGAACCCGCGCCCGCGACAACGCTAAGCGTCCGCGTGACTGAAGCGTAACCGTTCGCAGACACAGCGAGCGTTTTTTCACCCGTGTAAAGGCCGGTGAAACTGAAGACGCCGCGTGCATCCGTGGTCACGCGTTCGCCCGCCACGGTCACTTCCGCGCCTGTAAGGGGACGCGATGTGAGGCTGTCCGCCACCACGCCCGAAAACGCGGCCGGCGTTTTTTCGACCCCGGTCACAAGGTCCTGGAAAAAGCCGCATCCCGCAAGCAGGAACAGGACGGGCAGGAGGCGGAGCGTGCTACGCTTCGGCATCGTCGTCTCCGTCCCTGTCCCCGTCCTTCTGTTTTTTGCCCTCGATGCCGTACTTTTCCATGTAGCGCGCGAGCCGGCCCCGGTCGATGTCGAGTGTTTTTGCGGCCTTGGAATAGTTCCAATCCGCGGCGTTCAGGTGCATCCGGATGAGTTTCTTTTCCATTTCGGTCCGCGCGTCTTCGAGTGTGAGATTGGCAAGCCCTGACAGGTCCGCCGTGGGCGAAAGGCCGAGGTCCTCGCGCGTGACCGTGTCGCCCTGGCAGAGAACGACTGCGCTCTGGACCGTGTTCTTGAGCTCGCGGACGTTGCCTTCCCAGCGGTGGTGCAGGATCGCGTTTTTGGCGTCCGGGGAGAACCCGTTGACAGAAAGGCCGTTTTCGGCCGCGGCCTCCTCCAGAAAATGGTGCGCCATGAGCAGCAGGTCGTCGGCGCGATCGCGGAGGGGCGGGAGGAAGAGCTGCACGCCGCAGATGCGGTAATAGAGGTCCTCGCGGAAGCCTTTGGCCGCAATGGCGGCTTTGAGATCGCGGTTGGTGGCCGCGATGAGGCGCACTTCCACCTGGATCGTCTTTGTACCGCCCACGCGCTCAAAGCATTTTTCCTGAAGCACGCGCAGGAGTTTGGCCTGGAGCGGCGGCGCCATGTCGCCGATTTCATCCAGAAAGAGCGTGCCCTTGTGCGCGAGTTCGATGCGGCCCTGTTTCTGCGCCACCGCACCGGTGAAGGCCCCCTTTTCGTGGCCAAAGAGCTCACTTTCGAGCAAGGCGGGCGGGATGGAGGCGCAGTCGATGACAATAAACTCGCCGTTGTTGAAAGGGGAAAGTGCGTGGATGTGGCGGGCGAGCGCGCTTTTTCCGGTGCCGGTTTCACCGGTGATGAGCACGGGCAGGCCGGAGGCGGCCGCCTTTTCCGACTGCATGAAAAGCCGCTGCATGGCCGCGCTCTTCCCGAGGAGTTTTCCCGAAAGCCCCTGGCCGTTTTTGCGGAGGAGCCGGGTGTTCTCCGCCTCGAGCGCGGAGAGCTTTTTTTCGAAACGCCCGCGTTCACGGGCCGCGGCCTCCTCTTCAATTATGCGGCGCTCATCCTCCGTCAATGGAGCCGGACGCTGTGAAAGGCGGGTCACGCCGGTTTTGTTGAACGCCGCGCCCTCCTCGTATTTCAGTTGGAATTTCCCGATGCCGATGACATCGCCGTTCTTGAGCGCGGCTTTTTCGACGCGGCTGCCGTTCAGGAATGTGCCATTGGTGCTGTCGAGGTCCACGAGTTGGTGCCCGTCCTTACGTGCGAGGATGTTGGCGTGGAGCGTGGAGACCGTGCCGTCGTCGAGTACGAGGTCGCATTGCGAAGAGCGGCCGATGTTAATGAGCCGTGCCTTGAGCGGATAGCGCGCGGCCTCGCGGCCTGCGTCATATGTTACCAGTGTATTCACGGTTTCGCCTCCCGGCGCGTTGCGCGGGCATCCACCACGCTATAAAGCCAGGCCCCGGCAAAGGTGATGAATGTGATCTTGTACGTGCGGTCCCAGGCGCGAGCCGCGGGTGCGTCCTCTTCGGCATAGCCGAAACGGACATTGTGCAGCGCATTCCTTTCCGAGTAGCTGAAAATGGAGACGCCGAGTGCAACGGCCTGGAGCGCAAGAAGCATCGCGCCTTTGCGTGTTTCTCTTTGTGTGAACTGGGGTGCGCCGAAGGGTAATACGCGGCAGGCCCGGTGATAGAGCGGGGCCGGCGCGGGCCGGAGTGCGTCGAGCCGCTGGCGGTTCTCGAGCTTCACGGTCTGGAACAGGGAGACGATTTCCGGCAGGTAGGCGTTGGGGTCGAGTTCGTAATCGGGCCGGAGCGCGGCGAGCCGGCCGAAAGCGGCCGCTGCAAGCGGTTTTTTCTCGAGCATCATGTAATTGACGCCCAACGCCTCGTAAAGCCTGACAAGGGTTGCGGTGTCGCGCCCCTCGGCCGCGTACACGCGTTGGTTGAGGCATTCCACGGACTCCGAAAAACGGTTTTCACGATAGAGGGAAAAGCAAATGTCGCCGGATGCGGGCGGTTCGGACAACGCCGGAAGCGCAATCGAAACCAGCAGGGACAGAAAGAGAAATCGGTTCATTGGAAAGCGTTTTTTTCAACTGTTAAGTGGAGCGGCTTGTCCGGTTCCACATGGATTTTGGTGAAATACTGTTTTCCGATGTTGTTTTCCAGTTTCAAGTCATGGGTCCCGCAGGGGAGGGCCAGAGGCTCCCGGGTGGGCGCACGGCCGGCCTTTTTTCCATTGATATAAATATCGGCCCAGGCGCCGGAAAAGACGGTGAGTGCGCCGCGGCAGGTATCGTTTACCGTGAGAGGGGATGCCTCGGCTGCGGGAACGGGGAGCGGAGCGGCCGGTGCCGGGACAGGAAGGCTTCTGGTTTTTTTTGCAGGGAACTCACCCTCCCTTTCCCTTCCTCTCTTACCCGCGCCGGACGGCGCTAAGAGAGGGAGGGCTGTATCCGCTGTCATGAAGCCCCCTCTCTCGGTCCCCGAGCGGCTTGCACTGAGCGGAGCCGAAGTGAGTCGAGGGGCAAGAGAGGGGGAACGGGGGTGAGTTCCCTCCTCCGTCCTTCCGAACATACGATAACCGGCATACGACAGCAGCATCAGAAGCGCTGTCATGGAGATCCAGGTGAGATGAAAACGGAGCTTTCCGGGTAAAACCGGGCGTTC
The DNA here is from genome assembly GCA_043802925.1 of Fibrobacterota bacterium. GTDB lineage: Bacteria > Fibrobacterota > OXYB2-FULL-49-7 > OXYB2-FULL-49-7 > JAEUSG01 > JAZDKP01. The sequence goes on from JAZDKP010000063.1 coordinate 6,694, forward strand.
CATAACAGTCGTGCCTTCGCGGGCGGGCACAGCCCGGGAGATTTCGGTGATGCGCGCCTCGACCTCCGCGTTCTCCGGGTCCATGGAGAGCACCTCGCGCAGCACGGCCAGGGCCTCGAAAATTTTTCCATCCGACCTCAGCGTCTCGGCCGCCGAGAGTTTTTCCGCGGTGCGCGTCCCGCGCTGAGAAAGCACGTAGCCTGAAGGGTCGGCCAGGTACTTCTCGATTTCGGAAGGGTCGTTGATGGCCCGGTATTTGTGCAGGCACCTCCGCAGCGCGGCGTCCAGTGCTTCGGCGTCCGCGTAGCGGTTTGCGGGGTCGCGCGCAAGGCAGGTGAAGACGATTTCCTCAAACTCGGGAACTGTCGCAGCGTCAACGTCGGAAAACGCGGCCGGTTCGCCTTTGAGAATGCGATCAAAAAGCGCGGCAATGGAAGGGCCCTCAAAAGGGGGATGGCCCGTGACCGCGTGGTAGAGGGAAACGCCCACGGCAAAGAGGTCGCTCCGGGGCGTGACGGGTTTTCCCTCAATCTGTTCGGGCGTGATGGCCGAAGGGGTGCCGATCATCTCATCGGCGCGCGTGATGTTCCGGCCTTCCGCGTCCTGTGCGATGCCAAAGTCCGCGAGCTTGACCGTGCCGTTCGGTTTTATCAGAATGTTGGCGGGTTTGACGTCGCGGTGCACAATGCCTTGCTTGTGCGCGGCCGCGAGCGCCATGCCCACGTGGTGGAAGATGACACACGCAATTTCCCATGGAAGGGGGCCGTTCTTTTGCAGCAGCCCTTCGAGGTTGACGCCGTCCACCCATTCCATGACCAGGTAGCAGGTCGTGTCCACGCGGCCGAAGTCGTAGACCTGCAGGATATTGAGGTGCTCGAGTTTCGCGATGATGCGCGCCTCGCGTTCAAAGCGTTCCACAAAGCTTGGGTTGACGCTGAGTTCGGGCCGGAGAACTTTCAGGGCCACGGTCCGTTTAAGTTCGTCGTGCCGCGCGAGGTAGACCGTGCCCATGCCTCCGGCGAAGAGCTCGCGTTCAATGGTATAGTGGCCGATTTTTTTGCCGGTCATGGGGGGTTGACAGATAAAATAACTTAAGCGGGTTGACCGTTCAAACCCTACATTTCGACCTGCAGGCCGATTTCAACCACCCGGTTGGGGGGCAGCTTGAAATATTCCGAGGCGTCGAGCGCGTTCATTGAGAGGAACCGGAAAATCCGTTTGCGCCAGCCCTGCATGGTCCGCAGTCTGGTGATGACCAGCGATTCCCGGCCCACGAAATAGGTGACCTGCAAGGGCTTGAAGGCAAAGCCCGGGATATTGATTTTCTGCAGCGTGGCGGGCACGTCCGCGCTTTCAAAGAAGCCGTAGTGCAGGTCCACGCGATGGAAGCCCTCGCCCAGCGCCCGGTGGCGGATGCGCTCCTGCGGCTCGACCGAGGGGACCTCCTCGAAGATTACGGAAACGAGGAAAACCATCTCATGGATGATTTTATTGTGTTTGAAATTATGCAGGAGCGAGCGCGGCGTCCCCTGCGAATTGCCGGTGAGGAAGACGGCCACACCCGGGACGCGGGTGGGACTGTCGCTGGAAACGCTCTTGACAAACAAGCCTATGTCGAGCGACTGGTTCTGCGTGCGTTTCCGCAGTATCCGCCGGCCGCGGCGCCAGGTAGACATAAGAAGATAGAGGACGAGGAAGATGACGAGGACCACCCAGCCGCCGGATGCGACCTTGGCCGCATTGGCCGCCAGGAAGCCGAAATCGATGGGCGCAAAGACGAGGATCATGCCCAGGGCCACCCAGCGGCCGTACTTCCAGCGTTTCCATGCAATGTAGGTGATGAGGCCGGTGGTGATGATCATGTCCGCGGAGACTGCGATGCCATAGGCCGAGGCGAGGCCGCCGGACTGGCGGAAGTAGAGGACGAGTGCCACGGTCCCGGCAAAGAGCATGAAATTGATGAAAGGAATATAGACCTGCCCGACCTTGATGACGGACGTGTGGATTTGCCGGAGGCGGGGCCAGTAATCGAGATGGATGGCCTGGCGTGTGAGCGAAAACATACCCGAGATAACCGCCTGCGAAGCGATGATGGTGGCCGTGGTGGCGAGCAGGATGAGCGGCAGGAGCAGACCGGACGGGCAGAGGCTGTAAAAGACCGGCGTGTCGCCTGTTTTACCGGCCAGTAACAAGGCGGACTGACCGAGGTAGTTCAGGATGAGGGCGGGAAAGGCGAGCAGGAGCCAGGCGAACCGGATGGGCGACTTGCCGAAATGGCCGATATCAGTATAGAGCATTTCCGCACCCGTCACGGCCAGGAAGACCGAGCCGAGGATGAAAAAGGCGGCCTTTCCGTTGTGAACCAGGAACTGCAGTGCGTAAAAGGGGTTCAGCGCGAAGAGAATACCGGGGTGCCGGACAATGCCTGAAACGCCGAGCACGGCGAGCGTCAGGAACCAGAGGAGCATGACGGGCCCGAAAAAGATGCTGATGTTGCCCGTGCCCTTGCTCTGAATGATAAAAAGCAGGGCGAGCACACCGAGCGACACCGGGATGATATAGGCGCCGAACGCCGGGTTGACCGCGGTCAGGCCTTCCACGGCGCTGAGCACGGAGATGGCCGGGGTGATGACGCCGTCGCTGAAGAGCAGCGAGGCCCCGAGGATGCCGAGCGTGGCGAAGAAAAAGCGTTTGCGCGGGCTGTTGTCCGGGCTGTCGGCGAGCGTGGTGAGCGCGAGGCAGCCGCCCTCGCCGCGGTTGTCGGCGCGCATGACGAGGGCGATGTATTTGACCGATACGACAAGGAGGAGTGTCCAAATGACCGCGGACGCGATGCCGAGGATGTTCTCTGGCGTCAAGGGCAGGGAATGCATGCCGAAGAAGCAGTTCTGGAGTGTATAGAGGGGGCTGGTGCCGATGTCACCGAACACGACCCCGAGGGCCCCGAGGACCAGCAGGGGATAGGGGTTGGAATGGCCGTTTTTAACCGTCGAACCGTTTGACAATGTGTTTTCCACGGGCATTAATATAATTGAAGCGCGCAAAAAAAGAAGGGAAGGCAAGACCGCGTCTTTTTTACCCCTTGACTTTTCATGCCCCCTGAAATCAGAAACTTCCCTGTTTACGCGCAAAAACGAGGAAAGTCGATTTCCAAAGGAAGCGGTCGGTGACCGTGCGCGCCCACCAGCGGGTCAAACGCGACTGCCCGGGCCGGGCCGCGTGGCCGCTTTGCATGTGGAGCACAAAAAAACCGTTGGCACCAAGGAAGCCGCGTAACACGGCTGGAGAGAAATAGAACAGGTGGTGGCCGGTGTCGTAACAGGCGCCGCAACGTTTCCGTTTGAGGCCAACATGCTCCAGCAGGCGTTTGACAACTGCGGAACGGGATCGGATGTTGGGCAGGGCAAGGAGGAGAATCCCCCCGGGCTTCAGCAGCGCGTGCGCTTTTTTTAGATAAGGGGGTGGATTCTTGAGGTGCTCGATGACATGGTGCATCGACACCACGTCAAACGAGCCGACAGGTAGAGTAAGCGCGGGAAAATCACCGCTGAACACTGGAAGACCGGTCCGCTCCGAGACCTTTTTCGCGAGCGCGGAATCGATTTCGTACCCGGACGGTTCCCAGCCTCGTTTGGCCGCCTCAACAATAAAGTTACCGTTGCCGCACCCGATGTCAAGAAAGCGGCCTTTTCCTGTAATCAGTTTTTCGAACCGCGCCAGGTAGAGGCCGAAGGTGTAGCGGTAGGGCTCATCCCATTCCGACCGGTCCGTGGTATAGTGCGCGTAAAATTCCTCCAGGTATGCGGCTGAATACTGGGGGTTCATGAACCGGACACCGCAGGCGCAACATTTCCAGATGGCGATGCGGTTGAAGTCTTCGGTGAACGGGGCGATGTTCGCGGAAGTGCAGAGTCTGCAGACAGTAAGAGGCGCGTCGAACTTTTCTATCATCCGAGCCGGCCTTTCATCTGCGCCATGCGCAGCCGATCCAAAAAGCCGGTCTCACGTCCCCAGGCCACAATGAGTGTGCTGCCGACCGGCGTGTTCCATTCTTTTTCGATGTCCGCGTGGCAGAGCGGTCCCTGTCCCGGCCGCTCGTGATGACAGAAACGGCACTCGAGAGGCTGTTGGCCCGTGCCATGGAGCTCACATTTTTCTTCTTTCAGAAAAGTGCAGCCGCGGTGCACAAAAAGCTGTGTTGCGAACGCGGTCTCGCAACCTTTGAACGCTGGGGCGAGCACGCCAAAGGCGTTGTCCGGGGCCATTTCGAGCATCATTCGGCCTGAAAGGCCCGCTTTCATTGCCGCATCGGCTTCCTCCACGGTCCACCAGCCCGGCCGTGCGCAAAAGGCGCGGCAGATTTCGCAGTCACAGGGTTTGGAGGGTGGGTATTTTTCGGAAAGGGAACCGGGGCCCTGCTGTTTGGCGTTCTTCACGCGGGATAAATTAAACATTTGTCCGGAAGTGGTGCAAGGCGCTATTTTTGGCCTTCACGACCACTTTCACGGCTTGCCTTTTAGCTGGATTTCAGCGCTTTTGAAGGTCTATTTTCTTAACACAGAAAATTTAATCCAAGGTATTGTCTTGTGAAAAACTTCAAAATGATCATTTCCTATGACGGCACCCGCTACAACGGCTGGCAGCGGCTTAAAGGGGGCGGCGACACCATTCAGGAAAAGCTCGAAATGTGTCTGTCGCGCATGAACGGCGCCCCGGTCGAGGTCATCGGTTCGGGCCGTACGGATGCCGGGGTCCATGCCCTGGGGCAGGTGGCCAATTTCCACGGCCGCGACGAAATCTCGCCGGTCCATGTCACGGACTATTGCTACCGTTTTCTGCCCGAGGACATTGTGGTGCTTTCCACCGAAGAGGTGAATCCGCGCTTTCATGCGCGCTACAATGCCCGGAGCAAAACATACCGCTACCGGATATGGAATGCGCGCCACCACGACATCTTCCTGCGCAAATACACCGGACACGTGGAGGATGCGCTGGATATTGAGCTGATGCGCAAGGCCGCGCGGTTGCTGACCGGCAAACATGATTTCAGGGCTTACACAAGCCAGAAGGCAGCGGATAAAAGCACGGAGCGGATGATGACAAGGCTGGAGGTCAAAAAGTCCGGCAGCGAAGTGGAAATTGTCATGGAAGCGGATGGCTTTCTCTATAACATGGCAAGGATAATCGCCGGAACACTGGTGGAGGTGGGCCTCCGCACGCGTGAAGTGGAGGCGGTTAAAAAGGCGCTTGACTCAAAGGTGCGCGCCGAAGCCGGACCCCTGGCGCCGCCGCAGGGGTTATTTCTGGCAGCGGTGATGTATGATGATGCGTCCCAAATGACAAGCGCCCCGGGCTTATCGGGCAGCAGGCCGGGGACATGGAAACGATGACAGCGGAGCCAGGACCAGGGCGGTCCGGCAGGGCAGGTAAAGCTTCAAATAGGCCGGGGACCCCGGTTCTTTAGAACGCTCCACGCCGTACACCAGGGCGTTGTCCACGCGGCCGTGGCCGCCATATTCTACAGAATCGGAATCCAGGACAATTTGGTATTTTCCCGCTTCCGCCTGTAACCCGTAATCCGGAAAGGATTGCGAGGGACTGAAGTTGAAGATGAAATAGAGCCCGTAGCGCCGGAAGGCGATGACCTTGTCCCCATTGTGCAATGTGACAAACCCGATTTCCCCTTCTGTTGTTACGCGTGCATTCAGGAGGGCGATCATGTCCCTGTCAAACTCCGCGAGGAAACGGTAGCGGAGTTCCGGATTGTCCACAAGACTCCACTGTCGGCGTGCGTAGGCGTAAGACCATCCGTTCCCTTCCCTGGGGAAATCAATCCACTCAGGATGGCCGAACTCGTTTCCCATGAAGTTAAGGTACCCGTTGCCCGCCGTGGCCAGGGTGACGAGCCGTATCATTTTGTGCAGGGCCATGCCCCGGTCAATGACGGGGTTTGGGTGGCGGATGTGCATGTCCGTGTATATGGCCCGGTCCATGAGCCGGAAGGCGAGCGTTTTGTCGCCCACAATGGCCTGGTCGTGGGACTCCGCGTAGCCGATGGTCTTTTCTTCTTTACGGCGGTTGGTCAATTCGTGGAACAATCCGCCCATGTCCCATTCCTCGTCCGGCCTTTCCTTAAGGGTTTTTATCCAGTAATCGGGCGTGCCCATGGCCAGCCGGTAATCAAAGCCCATTCCGCCCGCTTCAAGGGGCGCGGCCAGGCCCGGCATGCCGCTCATCTCCTCGGCGATGGTGATGGCAAGGGGGTTGACTTCGTGGATGACCCGGTTTGCCAGGCTGAGGTAGACGAGGGCGGCTTCGTCATGGCCGTTGTCGTAGTAATGGTCGTAGTGGGTGAAGTTGCGCGCCAGGCCGTGATCGTGATACAGCATGCTCGTGACCCCGTCAAAACGGAACCCGTCAAAGCGGAACGTCTCGAGCCAGTACCGGCAGTTGGAAAGAAGGAAATGCAGAACCGCGGGTTTGTTGTAGTCAAAGCATTTGGAATCCCAGGCCGGGTGGTTCCCTTGCGCGCCTTCGTGAAAGAACTGGTGCTGCGTCCCGTCATATTTCGCCAAGCCCTCGATTTCATTCTTAACGGCATGGGAGTGGACCAGGTCCATGATGACGCGGAGCCCGAGCCCGTGCGCTGCGTCAACGAGCTCCTTTAGGTCGTCCGGCGTGCCGGACCGTGAGGCGGGTGCGAAAAAGTTGGACACCTGGTAGCCGAAAGAGGCGTAATAGGGGTGCTCCATCACGGCCATAAGCTGGACTGTGTTGTAACCAGCCCTGGCCACACGGGGAAGCACGCGCTCCGTGAATTCGCGGTAGGTCGCGACGCGCGCTTCTTCGCCTGACATGCCCACATGGGCCTCGTAGATGAACGGAAAAAACAGCGGGGTCTCCGGCCGGGGATGTTGCCAGGCGTAAGAGGTCTTGGGTGACCAGACATGGGCATTAAACACCAGATTGGACGGATCCTGCAGGGTGCTTTGCGCCCAAGCAGACAGACGAAACCCCTCTCCGTTGTTCCATTTAATGAACAAACGGTAACAATCCCTGTGATGGATTGCGTTCATTGGCAGGGAGAGCTCCCAGTTCCCGTTGCCGATGTTTTGAAAGCGAAATTGTCCGCGGATTTCCCAGTTGGAGAAATCACCGGTTAAAAACAATTCCGTGGCATTGGGCACCCATTCGCGGGCGACCCAGCGATCCTTTTCACGGTGCAGGCCGTAATAAAGGTGGCCCAGCGCCATGTCCTTCAGACATGTTTTACCACCGGACGTGAATTCCATTATGCGGGATTGGACTCGATCCATCCGTTGTTGAATGACGTCCCGGTAAGGTGCAAGCAGGGGGTCTTGCCGGATGAGGAGGGGTTCGTTTTTTTTATTCATAAATAATTTACTGGTTGGAAAGGGCGGAAAGAAAAAAATGGGCCCACAAGGACTTGAACCGTGGACCAGCGGATTATGAGTCGCCACCCTGACATTTTAGCACTTTATTGCACGTTTTTGCAAGTCATTGAAGAAAAATGCCCTTACGTCCTGTTTTAAGATACGAAACAGCTTGTCAATATAGCAAGTTTTTGCATGAGTTTGCAGAGAAAAGTGGGGCAAAAGCGGGGCAAACAATTTTACTCAACCAGCAAGGCATAAACCAAACCCGCTTTTTCAGCTTTACCACTTTTCCCACCCTGTCGCCCTTTTCTTGAATCTCAAACAAGAAGATTAAATCTACCATTAAACTGTCTTCGGCAATTATTTTAACGTAATTGCCATAGCAAAGGAATACAAACATGAAAAAGATTTTAAAATCCAGTCTCTATGCTGAAATCCGTATCATCATTGAACAGGCTCGCCATACAGCTTACAAAGCAGTGAACTTCACAATGGTTCACGCCTATTGGAATATCGGCAGGGTCATTGTTGAAGAAGAACAGAAGGGTAAACAGAAAGCGGGTTATGGAGAAAAACTTCTCCAAACATTATCTATACGGCTTACAAGCGAATATGGTGAAGGCTATGCCTACAGTTGCCTCAAGAACTATCGGCAATTTTATCAGACTTTCCCAATTAGCTCCACAGCGTGGAGCCAAAGTAAGACTGCAAAAAGCTCCACAGTGTGTAGCGAATTGACTCCGCAACTTGCCGTATTACGTCCCGAACTTAGTTGGTCGCATTATCGTCTCATTATGCGGGTGGGAGAAGTAAAAGCTCGTGAATATTACATGAATGAGGCTGCTGATCAAAACTGGAGTGTACGGGCACTGGACCGCCAAATAAATTCGCTATACTATCAGCGGTTGCTTGCCAGCCGCAATCAAAAGCCCGTAAAGGCCGAGGCCCAGGCCAGGGCACGGGAGCTTGCGATATCCCCGCAGGATTTCATCAAAGACCCCTTTGTCCTGGAATTCCTCAATATCAAGGAACGTCCGCATGTTCTGGAAAGAGACTTGGAGAAAGGGTTAATAGATAAGCTCCAGCAATTCCTGCTGGAACTGGGTAAGGGGTTTGCTTTCGTTGCTCGGCAACAACGCATCTCCACGGAAACGAGCAACTTTTACATTGACCTCGTTTTCTACAACTACGCTTTGAAATGTTTCATGCTCATTGATTTGAAAATGGGCAAGCTCACGCACCAGGACATCGGGCAGATGGACATGTATGTCCGCATGTACGAGGACAAGATAAAGCAAAAAGGCGATAATCCAACCATTGGTCTTATCCTCTGTACGGAAAAAGAAGAAACGGTTGTTAAGTATTCCGTCCTTAAAGGAAACAAACAGCTATTTGCGTCCAAATATATGACCTGCCTGCCCACAGAATCAGAATTGAAGGCTGAAATCGAACGGGAAAAACATATCATAGCCTTGGAGAACAAATCGAAATGATCACCGAATGCATATGTCGCAATTATTGGATTGTGCGAAAGGACACTTCGAGTGGAATATTCTGATACGACTCATGAAAAGATGCGTCAGTTATTTCAAAAACAAACGCTGATTTGCTTTGGTGTCCTAACCGCCAGTTTATGACCTCTTGATTTCGTCGAAATAGGGTGACACTCCCAAAGTGGGTCGCAGAGACCCAGAAGGAGAGTCATCGTGCAATCAATCATCGAAAAGCCGAAGAAAGGCCACCGTGGGCCCCGGC